>NZ_JBIBVN010000004.1:128838-285971 GCF_043080425.1 Streptomyces sp. NPDC015032
ACCTGGGGGGGGGGCCATCTCGCGGTGGGACTGCAGCGACGGGTGGCTGCGGCTTACAAAACGATCCGGCGCATGCTGTCGGCCGCGCCCCCCTGGGCCGCCGCGCCCGACTGCAGGAGTACTGCGGGAGTTGCGCTCAGCCCTTGTCGGACTTGAGGGCTTCCATCGCCCGCTCGGTCACGTCGGTGACCTTGCCGAGCGCCGAGATGGTGACCACCAGGTTCTGGGCCCGGTAGTAGTCGATGATCGGCTCGGTCTGCGTGTGGTAGACCTCCAGCCGGGTACGAACCGTGTCCTCGGTGTCGTCGTCGCGCTGGAACAGCTCGCCGCCGCAGGTGTCGCAGACACCCTCGGTCTTCGGCGGGTTGTACGCCACATGGAAGACGTGCGACCCGTCGTTCCGGCAGATCCGGCGGCCCGCGATGCGCTTGACCACCTCGTCCTCGGGGACCTCCAGGTCCAGGACGGCGTCCAGCTTGGTGCCCTCGTCCTTGAGCATGGCGTCAAGGGCCTCGGCCTGTCCCACATTGCGGGGGAAGCCGTCCAGCAGGAAGCCGTTCTCGGCGTCGGGCTGGGACATGCGGTCCTTGGCCATCCCGATGGTGACCTCGTCCGGTACCAACTGCCCCGCGTCCATGTAGGCGCGGGCCTGCCTGCCAAGGTCGGTGCCCTGGCTGATGTTGGCGCGGAAGAGATCGCCCGTGGAGATCTGCGGAATCGACAGGTTCTTGGCAAGGTACGCAGCCTGCGTTCCCTTGCCGGCACCGGGCGGCCCGACGAGGACGATTCGCATCAGCGGAGGAACCCTTCGTAATTGCGCTGCTGGAGCTGACTCTCGATCTGCTTCACGGTCTCCAGCCCCACACCCACGATGATCAGGATGCTCGTCCCGCCGAACGGGAAGTTGGCGTTCGCACCACCGAAGCCGGCCAACGCCATCGTCGGCACAAGAGCGATCAGACCCAAGTACAGCGAGCCCGGCCAAGTGATCCTGTTGAGCACGTAGCTCAGGTACTCGGCAGTAGGTCGACCAGCCCGGATACCCGGGATGAACCCACCATACTTCTTCATGTTGTCCGCGACTTCCTCGGGGTTGAACGAAATCGCCACATAGAAGAAGGCGAAGAAGACGATCAACAGGAAGTACGCGGTGATGTAGTACGGGTGGTCGCCCTTGACGAAGTTGTCCTTGATCCAGGTCGCCCAGCCCGCGGTGGAATTGGAGAACTGGACGATCAGGGCCGGGATGTAGAGCAGCGAAGAAGCGAAGATGACGGGGATCACACCCGCCTGATTCACCTTCAGCGGAATGTACGTCGAGGTGCCGCCGTACGACCTGCGGCCGATCATGCGCTTCGCGTACTGCACCGGGATACGGCGCTGGGCCTGCTCGACGAAGACGACGAGGCCCACCATCACGAAGCCGATCAGGATGACGGTGCCGAACTCGATCCAGCCGTCGGCCAGCTTGCCGCTGGTCTTGATGGCCCACAGGGCGCCGGGGAAGCTGGCGGCGATCGAGATGAACATCAGGATCGACATGCCGTTGCCGATGCCGCGGTCGGTGATGAGCTCACCGAGCCACATGACGGCGGCGGTACCCGCGGTCATGGTGATCACCATGACGATCGTGGTGAAGATCGACTGGTTCGGCACGATCTGGTCGGCGACCGGGCAGCCGCTGAACAGTGCGCCACTGGTGGCGGTGGCCACCAGGCCGGTGCCCTGGAGGATGGCGAGTGCGACGGTCAGATAACGCGTGTACTGCGTGATCTTGGCCTGGCCGGACTGCCCCTCCTTCTTGAGCGCCTCGAGTCGGGGAATGACCACGGTCAGCAGCTGAAGAATGATGCTGGCCGTGATGTACGGCATGATGCCGAGCGCGAAGATCGTGATCTGCAGCAGTGCACCACCGCTGAACATGTTCACCAGGCCGAAGAGGCTGTTGTTGCCCTTGCTGGCCTGATCAACACACATCTGGACGTTCTCGTAGCTCACTCCCGGTACGGGGATGTGTGCCCCGAGCCGGTAGATCACGATGATGCCGAGCGTGAAGAGCAGCTTCTTGCGCAGGTCGGGCGTCTTGAACGCCCGGGCGAACGCGGTGAGCACGGTGCCTCCTGCGACCCCCGCGCAATGCGTAGAGGTGACGGTCTTGAGGATCGACGAATACGTAACGGTCAAAGATCCCCGGGCGGGAGCCCAGGGGGTTACCACACAACAACGCACGCCACCTTACCGGCGACCATGCCCCCCTAGGAACGACCAACCGGGGATGCCCCAAATGAGAGGCATCCCCGGTCGGATGTTCAGGCCATCGAGTTGTCTCAGACGAGCTCGGTGACGGTGCCGCCGGCGGCGGCAATCTTCTCCTTGGCGGAGCCGGAGACGGCGTCAACCGAAACCTGCAGCGCCACGGAGATCTCGCCCTGTCCGAGGACCTTGACGAGGTGGTTGTTGCGCACCGCACCCTTGGCGACCAGGTCGGCCACGGTGACCTCTCCACCCTCGGGGTAGAGCGTCGCGAGCTTGTCCAGGTTCACGACCTGGTACTCGGTGCGGAACGGGTTCTTGAAGCCCTTGAGCTTCGGGAGGCGCATGTGGAGGGGCATCTGGCCACCCTCGAAGCGCTCCGGAACCTGGTAGCGGGCCTTGGTGCCCTTGGTGCCACGACCGGCGGTCTTACCCTTGGACGCCTCACCACGACCCACACGGGTCTTGGCGGTCTTGGCGCCCGGGGCGGGCCGGAGGTCATGGGCCTTCAGCGGCTTGTTCTCCGCCATGTCAGTCGACCTCCTCAACCGTCACGAGGTGGCGGACGGTGTGAGCCATGCCGCGGAACTCGGGACGGTCCTCCTTGACAACCACGTCGTTCAGGCGCTTGAGCCCGAGCGAACGCAGGGTGTCGCGGTGGTTCTGCTTGCTGCCGATGTACGACTTCGTCTGCGTGATCTTGAGGCGAGCCATTACGCACCCGCTCCCGCACGCGCACGCAGCAGGGCCGCGGGGGCGACGTCCTCGAGCGGCAGACCGCGGCGGGCCGCGATCTCCTCGGGACGCTGCAGGCCCTTGAGGGCCTCCACGGTCGCGTGCACGATGTTGATCGCGTTGTCGGAGCCGAGCGACTTCGACAGGATGTCGTGAACGCCGGCGCACTCCAGAACGGCGCGCACCGGGCCACCGGCGATCACACCGGTACCGGGGGAAGCAGGCTTCAGCAGGACGACGCCCGCAGCCTTCTCGCCCTGGATCGGGTGAGGAATGGTGCCCTGGATACGCGGAACCTTGAAGAAGTTCTTCTTGGCTTCTTCCACGCCCTTGGCGATGGCCGCGGGAACTTCCTTGGCCTTGCCGTAGCCGACACCGACGGTGCCGTCACCATCGCCCACCACGACCAGCGCGGTGAAGCTGAAGCGACGACCACCCTTCACAACCTTGGCGACGCGGTTGATCGCGACGACGCGCTCAACGTACGCGGTCTTCTCGGCGGCAGCTGCGCCGCCGTCACGGCCCTTCCGGTCCCGCCGCTCGCCGCCACCGGCACCGCTTCCGCGGCGCTGGGGTCCAGCCATTGGATTTACCTCTCTCTGTTACGTCCGCTGTGCGTAGGAACCGGGGCTTAGAACTTCAGCCCGGCTTCACGGGCGGCGTCAGCCAGAGCGGCAATCCGCCCGGCGTACTGGTTACCACCGCGGTCAAACACGACGGCCTCGACGCCTGCGGCCTTGGCGCGCTCAGCGACCAGGGCGCCGACCTGCTTGGCCTGGGTGCTCTTGTCGCCCTCGCCACCACGGATGGAGACGTCCAGGGTCGACGCCGACGCGAGCGTGTGGCCCGCGATGTCGTCGATGACCTGAGCGACCATGTGGCGGTTGGACCGCGTCACGACCAAGCGCGGACGCTCCGGCGAACCGGAGATGTGCTTGCGGACACGGATGTGGCGACGCTTGAGGGCGGCACGCTTGTAGGCGTCGCCCTTGGCGATCTTCACGCCGTATGCCATGGCTACTTACCAGCCTTTCCGACCTTGCGGCGGATGACCTCGCCGGCGTACTTGACGCCCTTGGCCTTGTACGGGTCAGGCTTCCGCAGCTTGCGGATCTTGGCCGCGGTCTCGCCGACCTTCTGCTTGTCGATGCCCTCGACCGAGAACTTCGTGGGGGACTCCACCTTGAAGGTGATGCCCTCCGGTGCCTCGATCAGGATCGGGTGGCTGTAGCCCAGGGCGAACTCCAGGTTGGAGCCCTTCGCCTGGACGCGGTAACCGACACCGCTGATCTCGAGCGCCTTGGTGTATCCCTGGGTCACACCGGTGATCATGTTCGCCACCAGCGTGCGGGACAGGCCGTGAAGGGCCTTGTTCTGACGCTCGTCGTTCGGGCGGGTGACGCTGAGGAAGCCGTCCTCGCCCTTGGTGACCTCGATCGGCGACGCGACGGTGTGCGTGAGGGTGCCCTTGGGGCCCTTCACCGCGACCGTGCGGCCATCGATGGTGACGTCCACACCGGCGGGAACCTGGATGGGGAGCTTGCCGATTCGCGACATGAGCTATTCCTCCGTTCCCGACTACCAGACGTAGGCGAGGACTTCCCCACCTACGCCCTTCTTGCTGGCCTGCTGGCCGGTCAGGAGACCGTGGGACGTGGAGATGATCGCCACGCCCAGGCCGCCGAGGACCTTCGGCAGGTTGGTGGACTTTGCGTACACACGCAGACCCGGCTTCGAGATGCGCTTGATGCCGGCGATCGAACGCTCGCGGTTCGGGCCGAACTTCAGCTCCAGGACGAGGTTCTTGCCGACCTCGGCGTCCTCGACCTTCCAGCCGGTGATGAAGCCCTCCTGCTGGAGGATCTCCGCGATGTGCGACTTGATCTTGCTGTGCGGCATCACGACGGAGTCGTGGTACGCCGAGTTCGCGTTGCGCAGACGCGTGAGCATGTCTGCGATGGGATCAGTCATGGTCATGAATTGGCCTTCGGCCTCTCTCGCCGGGGTTTCCTGTATGCGCCATCCCTCTCCCCACTCAGTGGCGGGACGGGTGCGGTGCGGGGACCTACGGCGTAGTAAGTCGGTCTTGGGCGGCAGGCGCCCAACCCCACAAGCCTACGGCATGTGAGGGCGGGCTCCTGCCGACCAGATGCTTACCGAGAGCTTCCGTCAATTCCCAACGCCCGGAGGGCGAAGGAGAATTACCAGGAGCTCTTGGTCACGCCCGGCAGCTCGCCGCGGTGAGCCATCTCACGAAGGCACACGCGGCACAGGCCGAACTTGCGGTAGACGGAGTGGGGCCGGCCGCAGCGCTGGCAGCGGGTGTACCCGCGAACGCCGAACTTCGGCTTACGGGCGGCCTTAGCGATCAGAGCCTTCTTCGCCACGGTCAGTTCTCCTTGAACGGGAAGCCGAGGTGACGAAGGAGGGCACGACCCTCGTCGTCATTGGTCGCCGTGGTGACCACGGTGATGTCCATGCCCCGGACCCGGTCGATCTTGTCCTGGTCGATCTCGTGGAACATGACCTGCTCCGTGAGACCGAAGGTGTAGTTGCCACGGCCGTCGAACTGCTTCGGCGACAGACCACGGAAGTCACGGATACGCGGCAGCGCGAGCGACAGCGTACGGTCCAGGAACTCCCACATCCGGTCACCGCGCAGGGTGACGTGGCAGCCGATCGGCTGGCCCTCGCGCAGCTTGAACTGCGCGATGGACTTGCGGGCCTTGGTGACGGCCGGCTTCTGGCCGGTGATCGTGGTGAGGTCGCGCACGGCGCCGTCGATCAGCTTGGAGTCGCGGGCGGCGTCGCCCACACCCATGTTGACCACGATCTTGATCAGGCCGGGGATCTGCATGACGTTCTCGTAGGAGAACTCCTCACGCAGCTTGCCGGCGATTTCCTCGCGGTACTTCGTCTTCAGACGCGGAGTGGTGGTGGTAGCCATCAGATGTCCTCACCCGTCCGCTTGGCAACGCGGATCTTGTTGCCTTCGTCGTCGAAGCGGTAACCGACGCGCGTGACGACCTTGTTGCCGTCCTTCTCCACGACGAGCTGAACGTTGCTCACGTGGATGGGGGCCTCGGTCGTGACGATGCCACCGGTCTGCGAACCGCGAGCGGTCTGGCCGGCCTTGGTGTGCTTCTTGACCCGGTTGACACCCTCGACGAGGACGCGGTCCTGAGCGGGGTAGGCCACGATGACCTTGCCCTGCTTGCCCTTGTCCTTACCGGTGATGACCTGTACCAGGTCGCCCTTCTTGATCTTCATGCTTACAGCACCTCCGGCGCGAGCGAGATGATCTTCATGAACTTCTTCTCGCGCAGTTCCCGGCCCACCGGGCCGAAGATGCGGGTGCCGCGGGGGTCACCGTCGTTCTTCAGAATGACGGCGGCGTTCTCGTCGAAGCGGATGTACGAGCCATCCTGACGGCGACGCTCCTTGACGGTGCGAACGATGACGGCCTTGACGACGTCACCCTTCTTCACGTTGCCACCGGGGATCGCGTCCTTGACGGTGGCGACGATGACGTCACCGATGCCCGCGTAGCGGCGACCCGAACCACCGAGAACACGGATGGTGAGGATTTCCTTCGCACCCGTGTTGTCGGCGACGCGAAGTCGCGACTCCTGCTGGATCACGTCTATCTCCTGATCGTCTGCCGGTTCCCGGCGGGGAGTTCCGTGAGTGCTTCACGAAACTCCCCGCCGAGCCTGGCGGAACCTGCCCGAGGGGAATGCCCCTCAGGAATTACTTGGCCTTCTCGAGGATCTCGACGACGCGCCACCGCTTCGTGGCGGACAGCGGCCGGGTCTCCATCAGGAGGACGCGGTCGCCGACGCCTGCGGCGTTCTGCTCGTCGTGCGCCTTGAGCTTGTTCGTACGGCGGATGACCTTGCCGTACAGCGCGTGCTTGACACGGTCCTCGACAGCGACGACGACGGTCTTGTCCATCTTGTCGCTGACGACCAGACCCTCACGGGTCTTGCGGAAACCGCGGTCGCCCGCGACAGCGTCGCTCTTGCTTGCAGTCGTCTCAGTCACAGTCTTCTCGCTCATCAGACGCTCTCCACCGTCTCGATGCCCAGCTCGCGCTCGCGCATCAGGGTGTAGATCCGGGCGATGTCCTTACGGACGGACTTGAGCCGGCCGTGGTTCTCGAGCTGTCCCGTCGCCGCCTGGAAGCGGAGGTTGAACAGCTCTTCCTTGGCCTCGCGGAGCTTGTTGAGCAGCTCCTCGTTGCCCAGCTCGCGCAGCTCGGACGCCTTGGTTCCGGCCGACATCACGCCTCACCTGCCTCGCGCCGAACGATGCGGCACTTCATCGGAAGCTTGTGAGCTGCGCGGGTGAGCGCCTCACGAGCAATCTTCTCGTTCGGGTAGGACAGCTCGAACATCACCCGACCCGGCTTGACGTTCGCGATCCACCACTCGGGAGAACCCTTACCGGAACCCATGCGGGTCTCGGCCGGCTTCTTCGTCAGGGGACGGTCCGGGTAGATGTTGATCCAGACCTTGCCGCCACGCTTGATGTGACGGGTCATCGCGATACGAGCTGCCTCGATCTGACGGTTCGTCACGTACGCCGGGGTCAGCGCCTGGATGCCGTACTCGCCGAACGCAACCTGCGTGCCACCCTTGGACATACCGCTGCGCTTCGGGTGGTGCTGCTTGCGGTGCTTGACCCTACGGGGGATCAGCATTTCGGTCAGGCCTCCGTTCCGGTGCTCTCGGCAGCCGGAGCGGCAGCGGCGGGAGCCTCGGCCTTGGGGGCCTCGGCAGCCGGAGCCGACTGCTGCTGCGGCTTGCGACCGCGACCGCCACGCTCGCCACCACGGCCACCGCGGCCGGCCGGGCGGTCAGCGCCGCCACGGGCCGGGCGGTTGCCGGCGCGGGCAGCGGCGTTCTCGGCGCGGACCTCGGCGATGTTCTTGACGTCGCCCTTGTAGATCCAGACCTTCACGCCGATGCGGCCGAAGGTCGTCTTGGCCTCGAAGAAGCCGTAGTCGACGTTCGCGCGGAGCGTGTGCAGGGGCACACGGCCCTCGCGGTAGAACTCCGAGCGGGACATCTCGGCGCCGCCGAGGCGGCCACCGCACTGGATCTTGATGCCCTTGGCGCCGGCCTTCATCGAGCTCTGCATGCTCTTGCGCATGGCACGACGGAAGGAGACGCGGGAGGAGAGCTGCTCGGCGACGGCCTGGGCCACCAGCTGAGCGTCCACCTCGGGGTTCTTGACCTCGAGGATGTTCAGCTGGACCTGCTTGCCGGTCAGCTTCTCCAGCTCGCCACGGATGCGGTCGGCCTCGGCGCCGCGGCGGCCGATGACGATGCCCGGGCGGGCGGTGTGGATGTCAACGCGGACGCGGTCGCGGGTGCGCTCGATCTCGACCTTCGAGATGCCGGCCCGCTCCATGCCCTTCGTCATCATGCGACGAATGGCGACGTCTTCCTTGACGTAGTCCTTGTACAGCTTGTCGGCGTACCAGCGGGACTTGAAGTCCGTGGTGATGCCGAGCCGGAACCCGTGCGGGTTTACCTTCTGGCCCATTACCGGGTTCCTTCCTTGCTGCTGACGACCACGGTGATGTGGCTGGTCCGCTTACGGATCCGGTAGGCACGGCCCTGAGCACGCGGACGGAACCGCTTCAGGGTCGGGCCCTCGTCCACGTACGCCTCGCTGATGACCAGCGAAGAGGCGTCGGTGTGGTCGTAGTTGTGTGCGGCGTTGGCGATGGCGCTGTCCAGCACCTTGCCAACCGGCACGCTCGCGGCCTGCGGGGCGAAACGCAGGACCGCCTGAGCCTCCGTGGCATCCATGCCACGGATGAGGTCCACCACGCGGCGGGCCTTCATGGGCGTGACGCGGATGTACCGCGCCTGGGCCCTGGCTTCCATGGTTGTCCCTTCGGTGTAAGTCATAGTCGTTTCCACCCCGCGGTTAGCGGCGCTTCGACTTCCGGTCGTCCTTGACGTGGCCGCGGAAGGTGCGAGTCGGCGAGAACTCGCCGAGCTTGTGGCCGACCATCGACTCGGTGACGAACACCGGGACGTGGATCTTGCCGTTGTGCACCGCGATGGTGTGACCCAGCATGGCCGGGACGATCATCGAGCGACGGGACCAGGTCTTGATGACGTTCTTGGTGCCTGCCTCGTTCTGTACGTCCACCTTCTTGATGAGGTGGCCGTCGACGAAGGGCCCCTTCTTGAGACTGCGCGGCATCTAAACCCGCTCCTAGCGCTTCTTGTTCGTCTTGCGGCGGCGGACGATGTACTTGTTCGATGCCTTCTTCGGCGAACGAGTACGACCCTCCTTCTGACCCCACGGCGAGACCGGGTGGCGACCACCGGAGGTCTTGCCCTCACCACCACCGTGCGGGTGGTCAACCGGGTTCATCGCGACACCACGGACGGTCGGGCGGACGCCCTTCCAGCGCATGCGGCCGGCCTTGCCCCAGTTGATGTTCGACTGCTCGGCGTTGCCGACCTCACCGATCGTGGCGCGGCAGCGGGCGTCGACCAGGCGGATCTCACCCGACGGCATACGAAGGTGGGCCATGGTGCCCTCCTTCGCCAGCAGCTGCACGGAGGCACCCGCGGAACGGGCGAACTTCGCGCCGCCGCCGGGCCGCAGCTCGATGGCGTGGAGGGTCGTACCGACCGGGATGTTGCGCAGCGCCAGGTTGTTGCCGGGCTTGATGTCGGCGGCCGGGCCGTTCTCGACACGGTCACCCTGCGACAGGCCACGCGGCGCGATGATGTAGCGCTTCTCGCCGTCCGCGTAGTGCAGGAGCGCGATGCGCGCGGTGCGGTTCGGGTCGTACTCGATGTGCGCGACCTTGGCCGGCACGCCGTCCTTGTCGTGACGACGGAAGTCGATCACGCGGTAGGCGCGCTTGTGGCCACCGCCCTGGTGGCGAACGGTCACACGACCGGCGTTGTTACGGCCGCCCTTGCTGTGCAGGGGGCGGACCAGCGACTTCTCCGGCGTGGACCGCGTGATCTCGACAAAGTCGGCGACGCTGGAGCCACGACGGCCCGGGGTCGTCGGCTTGTACTTGCGGATACCCATTTCTCAGTCCTCGTCCGATTCCGGACGATCCAGACCGCCCTTAGGCGGTCGGACCGCCGAAGATGTCGATACGGTCGCCCTCGGCGAGGGTCACGATGGCGCGCTTCGTGTCGGCGCGCTTGCCGAAACCGGTCTTGGTGCGCTTGCGCTTACCCTGCCGGTTGATCGTGTTGACCCCGGTGACCTTGACCGAGAAGACCGCTTCCACGGCCTGCTTGATCTGGGTCTTGTTGGAGCCGGGCGCGACGATGAACGTGTACTTGTTCTCGTCGAGCAGCGCGTAGCTCTTCTCGGACACAACCGGCTTGACGAGAACGTCGCGCGGGTCCGAGTACGTCTTGCTGGTAACGGTCGCCTCGCTCATCAGGCGTCGCTCCCTTCGGTCTCAGCGGTCTGGGGGCCAGACACGAAGGACTCGAAGGCGGCCTGGGTGAAGACCACGTCGTCAGAGACGATCACGTCGTACGTGTTCAGCTGGCCCGGCTCCAGGATGTGCACCTGGGGCAGGTTGCGGGCGGACAGCCACGCGGCCTCGTCGGCACGGTCGACGACCAGGAGCAGGTTCTTGCGCTCCGAGATCTTGCCGAACAGCGTCTTCGCGGCCTTCGTGGAGACTGCACCGTCGACCACGCCGGTGACGACGTGGATACGGGAGTGGCGTGCCCGGTCGGAGAGGGCACCGCGCAGGGCGGCGGCCTTCATCTTCTTCGGGGTCCGCTGCGAGTAGTCACGCGGCTGCGGGCCGTGGACGACGCCACCGCCGGCGAACTGCGGCGCACGGGTCGAACCCTGGCGCGCGCGGCCGGTGCCCTTCTGGCGGTACGGCTTGCGGCCACCACCACGGACTTCGCCGCGGGTCTTGGTCTTGTGCGTGCCCTGGCGGGCAGCAGCCAGCTGAGCGACAACGACCTGGTGGATCAGCGGAACGCTGGTCTTCGCGTCGAAGATCTCCGAGGGGAGCTCGACGGTACCGGCCTTGTCGCCTGCCGGCGAAAGGATGTCAATGGTGCTCATTACCTCAAGCCCCCTTGGCCGCGGTACGGACCAGGACGAGGCCGCCGTTCGGACCGGGGACTGCGCCCTTGATGAGGAGCAGACCCTTCTCCGCGTCAACCGCGTGGATGGTCAGGTTCTGGGTGGTGACACGCTCGTTGCCCATGCGACCCGCCATGCGCATGCCCTTGAAGACACGGCCGGGGGTGGCACAGCCACCGATGGATCCGGGCATGCGGTGCACACGGTGGGCACCGTGGGACGCCTTGCCACCCTTGAAGTTGTGACGCTTCATCACACCGGCGAAGCCCTTGCCCTTGCTCTTGCCCGTGACGTCAACCTTGACGCCGGACTCGAACACCTCGGCAGTAACCTCCTGGCCCAACGTGTACTCGCTGGCGTCAGGGGTGCGGAGCTCCACCAGGTGGCGGCGCGGGGTCACGTCGGCCTTGGCGAAGTGGCCCTTGAGGGGCTTGTTCACCTTGCGCGGGTCGATCTCGCCGAAGGCGATCTGGACCGCCTCGTAGCCGTCGCTGTCATTGGTGCGGACCTGGGTGACGACGCAGGGCCCGGCCTTGACGACGGTCACCGGGACGACCCGGTTGTTCTCGTCCCAGACCTGGGTCATGCCGAGCTTCTCGCCCAGGACGCCCTTAATGTTCTTAGCCATCTCGCGCGTCACCTCAGAGCTTGATCTCGATGTCGACGCCCGCCGGCAGGTCGAGACGCATCAGCGAGTCAACCGTCTTCGGCGTGGGGTCGAGGATGTCGATGAGGCGCTTGTGCGTGCGCATCTCGAAGTGCTCGCGCGAGTCCTTGTACTTGTGCGGCGACTTGATGACGCAGTACACGTTCTTCTCAGTGGGCAGCGGCACCGGGCCCGCGACCGACGCACCAGTGCGGGTCACCGTCTCGACGATCTTCTTCGCCGAGGAGTCGATGACCTCGTGGTCGTAGGCCTTGAGCCGGATGCGGATCTTCTGTCCCGCCATGGCTACTAGTAGTCCTGTCTCTCGTAACGCTCTGGAACCCGGGGGTTCTCAGGACTCCGTCTCCGACCCACGCGGTCGGGCGTGTCGCATCCCCTCTACGCAGATCTCCCGAAGGATTTCCCAACCAAGGGGGTGCGGGCCCGAGGACCGCGAGACCGGGGGCGGAACACCCACCGGGTGCCTGGCCGGTGCCCCACTGACGCTTCCCGGAAGATTCCCGTACGTCCGACCCGCATGGGGTCGACGAGTACTGTGGGACTCGCTTCCGGTCCTCCCGGCGGGAGGCGCGCAGCATTGACACTCAACCGAGCAACCTGAGCAGTGTGCCACACGGGGTGTGAGCCTGGCCAATCGGGCCGAGAATCTTACCCCGCGTGACCGCTCGGTCAAACGCGGGCGCGCAGCGGGAGCAGTGCCGGGCACCGCTCATCGTAATTCGGTCGAGCGCCGTACGACCCCGCCCCTACAGTGACCGGCCGGGCACGCCGTCGTCGTACGGCCCGCCGACGGCTTCGACGCACCGGACTTCGGGCGCCAGGTGGCGAAGTGGGTGCGGCCCGGCCACGTACGGACCAGTACGCACTGGATGCACGCCTCCGTCGTGGAGAACGGGCTCGGCCCGGCCGCCGCCCTGTGGGCCGTACGGTCGGGGGCACCGGTCGACGCGGCGGCACTGGCCGCCGCGACGGGTGCGGCACCGGGGGACGCCAGGGCTGCCGTGGCGATAGGCGATTCCCTCGACGCGTCGGGCCGGACCAGCGACGACCGGCTGACCGGCGTACTGGCCGCGCTGCTGCACCGCGGACGGCGTACGGAGCTGATGCCCGCGCTGGCGGGGACGCTGGGGATGCCACTGGCCCGGCGCATCGCGGATCTCGTCGGCCTGCACCCCGCACTGCTCCGCCCGTACCCGGACGAGGAGCGCCGGACCGGCCTGGTCCGGATGTCGTTCGCCGCCGATCTGCCGCTGCTGCACGCCCTGGCCGCCGCGGTGGCCGACACCGACGGGGCGCGCGAGCAGGTGGCGTGGTCGGCGCTGCACGCGGAGGACGTACGGGAACCGGACGGGCTGCGCGAGGCATTCGCCGATCTGGAGCCCGCGGCCGCCGACCGCTGCCGGGCGCAGGCCCGTGAGGCGTACGCGCTGGGCCGGGTCACCACCGCCGAGGAGGCCGTCGCCGCGACCTGGCGCTGGCGGACCGGGCACTTCCCTCGCCTCGTCCACCTGATCGGCCCGTCCGGCAGCGGCAAGAGCACCTTCGCCCGCGCCCTGCCCGGCACCGACACGTACCTCTCGCTCGACGACCTGCGCCAGGCCAGGGGCTCGCGCGCCGACCAGAAGGCCAACGGAGAGGTGCTGCGCGGAGGGGCTTGACCGGCTGGACGCGGCTCTAGCTGCGGGCTCCACGGTCGTCTGGGACGCCACCTCGCTCAACGTGCACCAGCGCTCCCTGGTGCACGCGGTCGCCCGGCGCAGGGACGCCCTGCTCACCCATGCCGTGGCCCTGGTCGACGAGGCGGAGAATGCGTACCAGCGAGGAGATCTACCACCGGGTCCGCTGGGACTCCCGGTTCGACCCGGCGCGCTTCGTGCTGGGCGTCGCGCAGCGCGGGACCGTGCCCAAGCGGGTGCCGCTGCCCCGGTTCACGCCCGGCGGGGACATTCCCTGGCACCGGGTGCTGTTCTTCGAGGCGGACGGCGAGGTGGTATGAGACCGGTCCTCGGGCGTGGACCGGATCGACGCGACGGATGCGGGGCGGGTACGCACCCGGCGCAGGCTGCCGTCCCCGTACTTCACCTCTCGTACGCCGCACGCGTTCTCCGGACCGGCCGGGGCCTGGACGCAGGTGCCCGAGGACGCGTCGGCGCCAATGCAGTTGCTTTACGCGCCCGCCCAGTTCACAGGGCTCCTCTGCGCTTCGGCTTCGCCGCCGCAGGCGCTCGTCGCCATAACCCGCAGCTGCCAGGCCCCGGGATACACTGCTCCGCCCCACCCGACCGGAGGTCATTTCAGTGTTCCCCGCACGGGTACTTGCCGGTGCCCCGTTGGCTCTGGTGGTTCTCGCCCTGTCCGGCTGCTCTTCACTCTGGCACTGCACCGACACGACGGCGGAGCGCAGTGAGGCCGGTGCCAGGGTGCAGGTCGAGGACACATCTGGGCAGCCTCTCGGTGTAACCGCCGAGGTCGTTGACTGGCGCCTTGAGCCCCACCCGCAAGTGCGCTCCGAAGGTGACCGGGTCCACTTCCACTACCGCTTCGACGGCGCCGACGAGAGATCCGGCCCTGCAGTGGATGCCTGCGCGGTCGACAATGAGCGCATGGCGTTGGGGTGTCAGACGGTTTATTCGTCCCAGGCGTTCGGGCCGGATGGTGCCCTCACGGGCGACGACTGGCTGGCCGTCGAGCACCCTGAGCAGGTTGCCGGAGTGCTATTGATTCCCAATGACCAGTCCTACGACGGACGAACCTGCGAGACGGACATCAAGGACGGTGGCGGGCCGCATCCTCCAGAACGAGCCAGCACGGGGGACCAGCTGTAAGGAGGTCAAGGCGGCTGAGCGCGAGGCACGGGTCTGCCGGCGCCCCGGTGTTTGCGCTGTTTGGTGGTCTGGTTGTGTGCCCATCGCCCCGGTCGACCTTGCTGCGGCCGCTCCGAGTCCTCAAGATCGGCCACCGCATCGGCTTCTTGATCGCTCGGGGCCAGTCCCGGCCAGACCGCGCCGAACGGCGTCCCGCCTGTGGAGGGACCGTCGAACGTGTTGCCGTTGCTCACCGAGTCCGGCACGTCGAACTGCGTGCCGTCCAGCGCCAGGAGGCGCAGGCGGGCGCCCCGGACTCCCGTATCTGGCCGCGCCCGCTCACCGCCGACGATCTGGCGGGATACGCGATCGGCTGGGCACCACGCCGCCCGGCAGGCACCGGCTGGCGGAGATCGAGGCGGAGCTCTTGCGCGGCATCCCGGACGCCTCGCTGACCCGGGTGGAACTGTCCGCTCTCCGGCCGACCGGAGACCCGGCGTTCGCCCTCTGATGGACTGGTCGACGGCCCCTCCCGTACCGCGGGAGTGCGATCGATGACGGACATGGCCGTGGGAACAGACTGGACTGAAATCGATTCGGACGGTGCCGCTCCGGCTCATGGCCAGCTCGTCACCGTACGAAATCGCCCTTGGGTGGTCACCGAGGTCACCCGCTCCGCGGTGAGAACGGCGTCCAGGACGGGATCTTCTGACAGCAACTCGCCCTCGCCCAGGCGTTTGCCCAGGGCGAGGGCGAGCGTACGAACGGGATCAGCGCCCGGCGGCGTACGAGACGAAGCCAGCCCACGCATCTGACGCGAAGGCGAGCCGGGCCCCCTGCGCGTTCTTGGAGTCACGCACGAGCACCGCTTCGGGGGCCACCGCGACCTCGACGCAGTCACCTTCGTTACCGTTGCTGCTGTAGCTGCTCTTGAACCAGGCCGACTCGGAAACGTCCTGCGTGGAAGTCCTGCGGATCATGTCTCTCCCAGCACTCGCTCGATGAGGGCCAGAGTCTCTCGGGGCGTGAGAGCCTCGGCCCGGATGATGCCATACCGCAGTTCGAGGATACGGAGTTGTTTCGCATCGGTCACCCGGCGCCCACCGAACGCTCCGTGCGAACGCCCCACCGCTGTACCGTCCTTGAACTTCAGCACGTCGATGTCTCCGTCCATGCCAGGATGCGCCTCGCGGTGGGTGGGCATCACTTGAAGGGTGACGTTGCGCAATTGCCCGATCTCCAGCAGACGTTCGAGCTGCCGCCGCCACTCCATCGTGCCCCCAATGGGCCGTCTGAGCGCCGACTCCTCCTGGACGAAACTGAGAGCAGGTCCGGGCGACCGCTCGAAGATCGACTGCCGGGCCATACGCGCGGCCACCATCCGTTCCACCTCGTCCTGCGAGTACGCGGGCTGCCTGGCCTCGAACAGTGCCCGCGCATGGCCGGGAGTCTGCAACAGCCCGTGCAGGCCGTGCGCCACATAGGCCGCGATCTCGACCGCCTTCGCTTCCACGCTCGCCAGATCCCTGATCTTCTTCGGGTACCGGACCTCCGCCACGTCCAGCTTCATCGCGGCGATCTTCCCGCCCGCCCCCAGCACCTCGTCCGCCCTGTCCAGCAGCTCCGGCCGGGGGATGCGGCGGCCACCCTCCACCTTGTAGACCTGATCCTCCCCGTACCCGATCGCGGCCCCGAACTCGCCGGCCCGCAGCCCGGCCGCCTCCCGCCACGCCTTGATCTGGCGCCCCACCGCCGCAACCACGGCCGCCCCCGACTCGTCATCGGGATCGACATCCCAACCCGGCTCGTCCGCCCCGCCGTCACCGCGCTCCGTACCGGTCTCATCCACGCTCATCCGTGCCCCACTTCCGACGCGTTTTGCCGTTCTTGGCTCAACCCCTGGTGTCCCCAACACGTCACCCCGGACAGCCGGGACAGCACTGGACAAGCACGGGACAATCACCGTACGCAAGGGGCTCGTTGCTCTTCACGGTACGTACGCCCGGCCACGCTGAGAGACGTGACCCAAGAAATCACCCGAACCGAACATTCCGCTCCCACCCGCCAGTTCACGGTGCTGCTCTCCCCCACCCGCCGGGGCGCCAGACTCGCCCGCCTCCTGGCCACGGCATATCTGGGCGATTGGGGGATCGTCTGCGAACCGGCCGCGCACATCGTTGCCGAGCTGGCCGCCAACGCCGCCGTCCACGGCCACGTACCGGGCCGGGACTTCCAACTCGCCCTCACCGCCCACCGCGACGAGCTCCTGCGGATCGAGGTGACCGACACCCGGGGCGAGCAACTGCCCGCCGTTTCCACGCCCGACCAGTACGCGGAGAACGGGCGCGGTCTGCTGATCGTCGAGGCACTCGCCGACCGCTGGGGCATCGACGTGGGACCCGTCCCGCGCAAGACGATCTGGGCCGAACTCGACCTCGTACCGCGTCCGCTCCACCGGGTCGCGGAAACCCACGACCCGGTGAACCACGTCCCCGCGCTCCACGACGCATAAAGCTTTAAAGAACCTGGAGAAATTACCCTCCCCACCCAAACCCACCCCCGTCACTCACTCGGGTGACATGGGGCAACTGGGCTGGATTTCATGCGGGTTGGCTGGCATATGCTCGCCGCGACAACTCCAGACATGCGACGGCCCCCGACCGAGATTCGCACTCTCAACCGGGGGCCTGACCACCGAGGAAGTAAGGGCTTCCCGATGGATACCCCGCAGATTACCGCGCCCCCATGCGCCCCGTCCCCCGTACCCGGAGACCCCACACCGTCATCCGGCGTCGTCCACGTCAACTTCCGGCATGCCGCAGGCTTCACCGTCATCGGCAACCACCTCACCCAGCACCGCGGGCTCTCCCTCGCCGCGATCGGGCTCGCCGCCCACATCCAGTCGCTCCCCGCCGGAGCCAGGATCGGCATCAAGCGCCTCGCCGAACGCTTCCCCGAGAGCGAGACCCGCATCGCCGCCGCCCTGCGCGAACTCGAAGCCCACGGCTACCTCCACCGCAGCCGCGAACGCCTTCCCGACGGCCGCATCGTCACCCGCACCGTCTCGTACAACCAGCCGAGTGCCAACGCGTCCACCGCCGCAGCGGCGCAGCCACGGACCAGGCGCAGCAAACCGGCAACCCCGCTGCCCACACCACAGCCACCACGCGAAACCGCCCCCGAACGGCGCCCCACCCCGGCACCCACACCGCAACCGCAGGCGCTGCCGCTGCCCGCCCCCGTCCTCGTACCGGCCGCCGCCGCGCGCACCACACCGCCACCCCCGCTCCCCCAACCCCAAGAGCTCACACCGGAGCTCCAGCGCGCGGCCACCGCCCTCCTCGCCGACCTACGCCGCCACGCACCTCAACTCGTCCTCTCCGAACACGACATCCGCACCCTCGCCCCCGGCGTCGCCACCTGGCTCGAACACGACGCCCACCCCGACACCATCCGCCACGCCCTCACCGCCGATCTCCCGAACCCCCTGAAGCACCCGGCCAAGTTCCTCCGCCACCGGATCACGGCGCGCCTGCCACCACCACTGCCAAACACCGAGGAGCTCTCACCCCCACACCGCAACACCGCCGTCGTCCCGCTCCAGAACTGCGACCGCTGCAACCGCGCCTTCCGCTCCCGCCACCCCGGCCACTGCCGCGACTGCCGCGACTGCCGGTCAGACCTCCACACAGCCGCCTGACGGAAACACCACTCAACCCGAACGGACCTCCATGGTCAGCTCGCCCCACGAGGCAATGCACCGCATCTTCCAGGAATACCCCGGACTCTTCTCCCGCGTCTCCGAGGCGCTCGGAATCGACATCCCACCACCCACCTCAGCCACCACCCTGCCCACCGACCTCACCGAAGCCCGCCCCGTCGAACGCCGGGTGGACACCCTCCTGCGCATCGAAACAGAACACGACGGACCCTTCCTCCTCGCCATCGAAGCCCAAGGCAAGAAGGACCCCCGCAAAACCACCAGCTGGCCCTACTACGTCAGCTACCTCCACAACAGATACGGACTGCCCACCCTGTTACTCGTCGTCTGCCAGGACCACACCACCGCCGAATGGGCCGCACGCCCCATCTCCATCGGCATCCGCCAATGGCAGACACTCACCCTGAACCCCCTCGTCGCAGGCCCGCACAACATGCCAGTCATCACCGACGTGACCGAAGCCCGCAAAGACCTCGCACTCGCCACCCTGGCCGCCATCACACACGCCGACAATCCGGACGTCGATGCCATACTGAAAACCCTGTCCGCAGCACTACGGGACACACCGGAAACAATCGCCGACCCCCTCGTCGAACTCACCGCACAAGGCCTGGGCAACCGCCCAGCCGCACAACAGTGGAGGAATCTGGTGGCCGTGGACCTCTCTTTCTACAAGTCCTTCATGTCGGAAGAAATCCGGGACGAAGGCCGCGTGCAAGGCCGATCCGAGGACATCCTGCTCGTGCTGGAACAGCGCGGCATCACCGTTCCCGACAAGGTTCGCGAGCGGATCACTGATTGCGGCGACCCCGAGACTCTGCGCCAGTGGCTCATGCGAGCCGTCACCGCCACCTCTGCCGAGGAGATCTTCACCGAGGGGTAGCTCGTCCCGGTGGCTGCGCCCCGTCCACCCACAGGCCCGCATCCCGTTCACCGGCCCCCACGTCCAAGGGCCGGAGCAGGACGCGGGCCGCGGTACGTCGTGGGGCCGTCGCCGTCGGCGGATGACGGAGTGGGCAGTCCTCGGCGACACCGGCCTGCCCGCCCGGGCCGCACCCGTAGCAGCCCAGGCAACCCACCCCCGGGAATCTCCGTCTATCCCCCCGCAGCCGCGGCGCACCCCCCGCCGCGGTCTGCACGGGACCGATACGCAGCGCAGGGCCGCACAGCCGCCCGCTGCGGGGGAAGTGGACGGAGCACGGTGTGACGGACGAACCTGCGCTGCGCGCATCTCGCACGGGAGTGTCGCGGCGCACCCTGCTGGCGGCGGCCGGTGCGATGAGCCTGGCGGTCCTCGGCGCCTGCACCGTGCCCGCCTCGCCCCGCCGCCGCAACCCCACCGCCGATCCGATGCCCGGCCTGCCGATCAGCGCCTCGCACCCGGCCCTGATGATGCAGATCCTCGCCCATCCGGACGACGACCTGTACTTCATGAACCCGGACACCCAGCAGGCCCTCGACGCCGGGACACCGCTGGTCTGCGTCTATCTGACCGCGGGCGAGGCCAACGGCGTCAACCGCGTCCCCGGCCGGCCACTGCCCGCCCCCGACAAGGCGGCGTACTCCTCCTCTCGTCACCAGGGGCTCCGCCAGGCGTACGCGACGCTGCTCGGCCTCGGCAGGTTCACGGAGTGGCAGAAGTCCGTCATCGATCTCCATGGCAACCATCGCGCCGAGATCAACCGCCTCGGAAACGGCGGCCACAGGGTCGAGCTGATCTTCATCAACACCGCCATGCACACCTCGTACGGGCGCCTCGGGCTGCCCAGCCTCTGGCAGGACCGGCGGCTCGCCCTGCCCACCGTCGTAGCCGACAACTCTCCGCTCCAGAAAGCGGGTTCGTACACCTACGACGGGCTCATCGACGTCCTGGAGGGGCTGTTCGACCGATATCGGCCGAGCATCGTGCACACCCTGGACCCGGACCCCGACATCCAGCACAGCAGCGAGCTCGTCCGGCGACGGGACAGCGAGCAGAAGGGCTACTCCGACCACCCCGACCACACCGCGGCGGCGTTGTTCACCTGGACGGCACTGATCCGATGGGTGGCCCGGACCACCGCCGTGGGCGGCGGCGTGCCGAGCTTCGCCACCACGGCGTTCCGGGCCTACTACAACCGGCACTGGCCCAAGAACCTGCCGCCCGCCGTGCTGGCCGAGAAGGCATCGCACCTGGTGCCGTACGGGGGCTCGGCCGAATGGCAGTGCGGCAACCCGGCGGGCTGCGGGGACTACGGCGTGGGCGGCAACCGACCGCTGACCAACCGGAAGGGCTGGGTACGGGCCACCCACTACCGCTACCCGGGCCCACGGCCCGTCGTCGCCACCGGCCCGGACGGCCGGCTCGTCGCGTACGGGGTGCTGGGGCTGCGGGCGGTGCGCTGGCGCGAGAGCGCGCCGGGCAGCGGGATGTGGCGCACGCCGGACGACCTCGGCGGCGGCCCGCTCGCGCCGGTCCTGGGCGGCGCACTCCTGCCGGACGGGCGGCAGCTGCTCTTCGGGCTGCGGTTCGCCGCGCTCGGTGGACGCGGCGGGGACAACGAACGCGAGATCGTCGTGCTGGAACAGCACTCCCCCGGCGGCGACTTCCGTGCCTGGCAGGGGCTGGGCAACCCTGAGCGGAACGAGGACGCCGGGCGCCGGATCGGCGTCCCGGTCGCGGTCGCCGCTCCCGACGGGCGGATCCATCTCTTCGTACGGAACGCGGAGAAGGGCCTCAGCACCCGGGTACGGGACACGGCGGGTCGGTGGAGCGGGTGGCGGGACATGGGCGGCGGCGAGGTCCAGGACGGGCTGAATGCCGTGGTGGACGACGCGGGGTGTGTCCATGTCTTCGCGGCGGGCCGGTTCGCGGTGCATCACTGGACGCAGGACGCGCCCGGCGACCCGGTCACCGCGCACACCCAGATCGGCGGGGTACCGGTGCCCGGCGACGGCCCGGCCGCGCTGCCCGGGACGGGCGGGACCGTCGAGCTGTTCTACCGCGCGGCCGCGAAGGCCGCTCTGACGACCGTACGGACCGGGGAGACGGCTGCGGAGACCGGCATCGACGGGTACGGGCGGCTGGTCGCGGACCGGAAGGGCTTCGACGGGTACGGACCGGTGTCCGCCGCGGGGTCACCGAGCGGACCGGTGCTGCTCGGCCGCACCGCCAAGGGCCTGATCCAGCTCCGTACGCCCACGGGGACCTCCGTACGGAGACAGGGACCGGTGGCGCTGGACAGCCCGGCCCTGCACGTAGGGAAGGGCGGGCGGCCGACGGTGGTGGCCCTGGGGCCCGACGCCCTGCCCTGGCTCTGGCGCCCCTGAGAGCCCCCTCTCCCGGAAGGGGTTTTCCCCCGGCCGCACCACATGCCGAAGGGCCCCGGTCCACCGCTCGCGCGGCGGGCCGGGGCCCTTCTTGGTGCTCTGTGCGGAGCAACCAGGTCAGACAGTCAGGTAATTACTTGACGATCTTGGTGACCTGGCCGGCGCCCACGGTCCGGCCACCCTCACGGATGGCGAACTTCAGGCCCTCTTCCATGGCGACCGGCTGGATCAGCGCGACGTTCATGACGGTGTTGTCGCCCGGCATGACCATCTCGGTGCCCTCGGGAAGGGTCACAACGCCCGTCACGTCCGTGGTACGGAAGTAGAACTGCGGGCGGTAGTTGTTGAAGAACGGGGTGTGACGGCCACCCTCGTCCTTCGACAGGATGTAGGCCTGGGCCTCGAACTCGGTGTGCGGCGTGACCGAACCGGGCTTGATGATGACCTGGCCGCGCTCGACGTCCTCGCGCTTGATGCCACGGAGGAGCAGACCGACGTTCTCACCGGCCTGGCCCTCGTCGAGCAGCTTGCGGAACATCTCGATGCCGGTGACCGTGGTGGTGGTCTTCTCGGTCTTGATACCGACGATGTCGACGGTCTCGTTGACCTTCAGGACACCACGCTCGATACGACCGGTGACGACGGTGCCACGACCGGTGATCGTGAAGACGTCCTCGATCGGCATCAGGAACGGCTTGTCGACGTCACGCTCGGGCTGCGGGATAGCCTCGTCGACGGCCTTCATCAGGTCGAGGACGGACTGGCCCCACTCCTTGTCGCCCTCGAGCGCCTTGAGCGCCGAGACCTTGACGACCGGAACGTCGTCGCCCGGGAACTCGTACTCGGAGAGGAGCTCACGGACCTCGAGCTCGACGAGCTCCAGGATCTCCTCGTCGTCCACCATGTCGGCCTTGTTCAGGGCGACGACGATGTACGGAACGCCGACCTGGCGGGCCAGGAGCACGTGCTCCTTGGTCTGCGGCATCGGGCCGTCGGTGGCGGCGACCACGAGGATGGCGCCGTCCATCTGCGCCGCACCCGTGATCATGTTCTTGATGTAGTCGGCGTGCCCCGGGCAGTCGACGTGCGCGTAGTGACGCTGCTCCGTCTGGTACTCGACGTGCGCGATCGAGATGGTGATACCGCGCTGGCGCTCCTCGGGAGCCTTGTCGATCTGGTCGAAGGCCGAGGCCTCGTTCAGGTCCGGGTACGCGTCGTGCAGCACCTTGGTAATGGCGGCCGTGAGGGTCGTCTTACCGTGGTCAATGTGACCGATGGTGCCGATGTTGACGTGCGGCTTAGTCCGCTCGAACTTCGCCTTCGCCACTGGGTCCTCCTGTGGAGTGGTTCTGTACGCCTTGCTTCATCGGCGCCAGGTGATCTTTGCTGGAATGCCGGGGCCGGGGGCATTCACCGCAAAGCTTGCGCTCCGCGACGAATGCCCCACCAGGCTCCGGTGACAAGCCTAAAGCGTGAGCTCGGGAGAGTTACTCGCCCTTGGCCTTCGCGATGATCTCCTCGGCGACGTTCCGCGGAACCTCGGCGTAGGAGTCGAACTGCATCGAGTAGCTTGCGCGACCCGAGGTCTTGCTGCGGAGGTCTCCGACGTAGCCGAACATCTCCGAAAGGGGCACGAGGCCCTTCACGACGCGAGCGCCGCTGCGCTCCTCCATGGCCTGGATCTGGCCACGGCGGGAGTTGATGTCACCGATGACATCGCCCATGTAGTCCTCGGGCGTGGTCACCTCGATGGCCATCATCGGCTCCAGGAGCACGGGGGACGCCTTGCGGGCACCCTCCTTGAACGCCTGCGAACCAGCGATCTTGAACGCCAGCTCGGAGGAGTCGACCTCGTGGTAGCCACCGTCGAGAAGGATGACGCGGACGCCGACCATCTCGTAGCCGGCCAGGATGCCGAACTGCATGGCTTCCTGAGCACCCGCGTCCACCGAGGGGATGTACTCACGGGGGATGCGGCCACCGGTGACCTTGTTGACGAACTCGTACGAGGACTCGCCGCCCTCGATGGGCTCGATCGCGATCTGCACCTTGGCGAACTGACCGGTACCACCGGTCTGCTTCTTGTGGGTGTAGTCGATGCGCTCGACGGCCTTGCGGATCGTCTCGCGGTACGCGACCTGGGGCTTGCCGACGTTGGCCTCGACGCGGAACTCGCGCTTCATGCGGTCGACGAGCACCTCGAGGTGAAGCTCACCCATACCACCGATGATGGTCTGGCCGGTCTCCTCGTCGGAGTGCACCTGGAAGGACGGGTCCTCCTCGGAGAGGCGCTGGATGGCGACACCCAGCTTCTCCTGGTCACCCTTGGACTTGGGCTCGATGGCGACCTGGATGACCGGCGCCGGGAAGTCCATGGACTCCAGGATCACCGGGTTCTTGTCGTCGCACAGCGTCTCACCGGTGGTGGTCTGCTTCAGGCCCATGACGGCGATGATGTCGCCGGCGCCCACCGACTCGATCTCCTCACGCTTGTTCGCGTGCATGCGGTAGATCTTGCCGATGCGCTCCTTCTTGCCCTTGACGGAGTTCAGCACTGCGGTGCCGGACTCCAGGCGGCCCGAGTAGACCCGGACGAAGGTGAGCTTGCCGAGGTGCGGGTCGCTCATGATCTTGAACGCGAGGGCCGCGAGCGGCTCGTCGTCGGACGGCTTGCGCTTGACGATCTCCTCCGGGTCCTTGACGCCGTGGCCCTCGATGGCCTCGACGTCCAGGGGGGAGGGGAGGTAGCGCACGACGGCGTCGAGCAGGGGCTGGACGCCCTTGTTCTTGAACGCGGTGCCGCAGAACACGGGGGTGACGGTCGTCTCGCCGCCCTTGCCCGAGTTGATGGTGATGCGACGGATGCCCTCGTAGAGCTGCTCCGCGGAAGGCTCTTCGCCCTCCAGGTAGAGCTCCATGAGCGTCTCGTCGTTCTCCGCCGCGTCCTCAAGGAGCTTGGCGCGGTACTCCTCGGCCTTCTCCGCGAGGTTCGCGGGGATGTCGACGATGTCGTACGCCTCGCCCTTGGTGGCTTCCACCGGGTAGACGAACGCCTTCATCGTCACGAGGTCGATGACGCCCGTGAAGTCGGCCTCGGCACCGATCGGGAGCTGCATCACGATCGGGGTCGCGCCGAGGCGGTCCGTGATCATGTCGACGCAGCGGAAGAAGTCGGCACCGGTACGGTCGAGCTTGTTGACGAAGCAGATACGCGGCACGCCGTAGCGGTCCGCCTGACGCCAGACGGTCTCGGACTGCGGCTCGACGCCCGCCACACCGTCGAACACGGTGACGGCGCCGTCGAGGACGCGGAGCGAACGCTCCACCTCGACGGTGAAGTCCACGTGACCCGGGGTGTCGATGATGTTGATGGTGTGGTCAACATCATCGAGCGGCCAGTGGCAGGTCGTCGCGGCAGACGTGATCGTGATGCCGCGCTCCTGCTCCTGCTCCATCCAGTCCATCGTGGCAGCGCCGTCGTGGACCTCACCGAGCTTGTACGAAACGCCGGTGTAGAACAGGATCCGCTCGGTGGTGGTCGTCTTGCCCGCGTCGATGTGGGCCATGATCCCGATGTTGCGGACCTTGGCCAGGTCAAGCGAAGTGGTGGCCATAAGGCTCAATCTTCTCTCGGTCTCGATGTGGGTAGCGACTACCAGCGGTAGTGCGCGAAGGCCTTGTTGGACTCGGCCATCTTGTGGGTGTCCTCGCGCTTCTTGACGGCAGCGCCAAGACCGTTGGAGGCGTCGAGCAGCTCGTTCATGAGGCGCTCGGTCATGGTCTTCTCGCGGCGGGCGCGGGAGTAACCCACGAGCCAGCGCAGCGCGAGGGTGGAGGCGCGACCGGGCTTGACCTCGATCGGCACCTGGTAGGTGGCGCCACCGACACGGCGGGACTTGACCTCGAGCGAGGGCTTGACGTTCTCAAGCGCGCGCTTCAGCGTGATGACCGGGTCGTTGCCGGTCTTCTCGCGGAGGCCTTCCATGGCGCCGTACACGATCCGCTCGGCGGTGGAACGCTTGCCGTTGAGCAGGATCTTGTTGATCAGCGAGGTGACAAGAGGAGAACCGTAGACCGGGTCGATGATGACCGGGCGCTTCGGGGCGGGGCCCTTACGAGGCATTCTTACTTCTCCTTCTTGGCGCCGTAGCGGCTGCGGGCCTGCTTGCGGTTCTTGACACCCTGGGTGTCGAGCGAGCCGCGGATGATCTTGTAACGAACACCCGGCAGGTCCTTCACACGGCCACCACGCACGAGCACGATGGAGTGCTCCTGCAGGTTGTGTCCCTCACCCGGGATGTAGGCCGTGACCTCGATACCGGAGGTCAGACGCACACGCGCGACCTTACGGAGTGCCGAGTTCGGCTTCTTCGGGGTGGTCGTGAACACACGCGTGCAGACACCGCGGCGCTGGGGCGAACCCTCGAGTGCGGGCGTCTTGTTCTTCTCGACCTTGTCCTGCCGGCCCTTCCGGACCAGCTGCTGGATCGTAGGCACTACTTCTCCGGTTTCTGTGTGCCGTTCGTGAAACTAACCTGGAACGTCACCGACCCACGCGGTCGGGTGTGTCGAATGCTGCAGACTCCCGCCGCAAGGCAGGGAAGGATGCAGATTGCGGTGGCCAGTGACGGACTCGCCATGCGGTTGAGGACACGCACAGGAGCCCAGGCACACCCCAGGCACAAGGTCTGAGCGTACCTACCTCATCGACTCCGGTCAAAACAAATGCTGCCCGCGGCGACACGCCGCACGTCTGCGACCTCAGCGCGTGACGACCACGGCTGTGATGAACCCGGCCAGGAGCAGCACCCAGCCGATGATCGACACCCAGCCCAGCACGAGCCCGGCGACCGCCAGGCCGTCGCCCGCCTCGTCACTGCGCCGAATCTCCTTGCGCGCCATGTGTCCGAGAACCACCGCGGGCACCCCCGTCACAAAGGTCACCGGAGCCAGTACGCCGAACATCAGCGAGCCCTTGGCCTTGCCGTTCGTCCTGGTCTGCGGCTCGGGCAGGAAGGTCGCCGGCACCGCGGGACCGAAATATCCGGCGGGCGCGAGCTGGGCGAACGCGGGACCCTGCGGCAGATCGCCGACGAGCAGGGTCAACTCCCCCACCGTACGGGCCGCGTGGGCCCGCGCGACCCGCTTCTCCAACTCGTCGTTGTCGAGGCGCCCCTCCGCGAAACCGGCCCGCAGCACATCGACAGCGCGCTCGCGCTCCGCGTGCGAGGCCAGCATCGACGGGCTCTGCGCAGACAGCCGGTCGGGCTGCCTCGACGGATACGACACGAACATCTCCCCCGGACGGTCGGCATCCCCATAATCCGTCACCCCTGCGTGACGGGATCGACTTTACGCCTGCTCGCACAGGCCGGAGGGCGGCCACCCCGTCCATAAACGGGGTGACCGCCCTCCGGTCGGTCAAGCGACTCGCTTACTGGTTGTACGGACCGTAGTCGTAGTCCTCCAGCGGAACGGCCTGGCCGGAGCCCGTGCCGAACGGCGAGTAGTCGATGTCGTCGTAGCCGACGGCCGAGTACATCGCGGCCTTGGCCTCCTCGGTCGGCTCGACCCGGATGTTGCGGTAGCGGGACAGGCCCGTACCGGCCGGGATGAGCTTACCGATGATGACGTTCTCCTTGAGGCCGATCAGGGAGTCCGACTTGGCGTTGATCGCCGCATCGGTCAGGACCCTGGTCGTCTCCTGGAAGGACGCCGCCGACAGCCACGACTCGGTGGCGAGCGAGGCCTTGGTGATACCCATCAGCTGCGGACGGCCGGAGGCGGGGTGACCGCCCTCGGTGACCACACGACGGTTCTCGGTCTCGAACTTCGAGCGCTCGACGAGCTCGCCCGGCAGCAGCTCCGCGTCGCCGGACTCGATGATCGTCACACGGCGCAGCATCTGCCGGATGATGATCTCGATGTGCTTGTCGTGGATCGACACACCCTGCGAGTTGTAGACCTTCTGGACCTCGCCGACCAGGTGGACCTGGACCGCGCGCTGACCGAGGATCCGCAGCACGTCGTGCGGGTTGGTGGCACCCACGGTGAGCTTCTCGCCCACCTCGACGTGGTCGCCCTCGCCCACCAGCAGACGGGCGCGCTTCGAGATCGGGAACGCCGTCTCGTCGCTGCCGTCGTCCGGGGTGACGACGATCTTCTTGGTCTTCTCGGTCTCCTCGATACGGACGCGGCCTGCCGCCTCCGAGATCGGGGCGACACCCTTGGGCGTACGGGCCTCGAAGAGCTCGACGACTCGGGGCAGACCCTGGGTGATGTCGTCACCGGCCACACCACCGGTGTGGAAGGTACGCATCGTCAGCTGGGTGCCGGGCTCACCGATGGACTGGGCGGCGATGATGCCGACCGCCTCACCGATGTCGACCAGCTTGCCGGTGGCGAGCGAGCGTCCGTAGCAGAAGGCACAGGTGCCGACCGCGGACTCACAGGTCAGGACCGAACGGGTCTTGACCTCCTCGACGCCGGCGCCCACCAGGGCGTCGATCAGGACGTCACCGAGGTCGACGTTGGCAGGCGCGATGACCTTGCCGTCGACGACGACGTCCTCGGCGAGCATGCGGGCGTAGACCGAGGTCTCGACGTCCTCCGTCTTGCGGAGCACACCGTCCGCACCCTTGACGGCGATCTTCAGCTTGAGGCCGCGGTCGGTGCCGCAGTCCTCCTCGCGAATGATCACGTCCTGCGAGACGTCCACCAGACGACGGGTCAGGTAACCCGAGTCGGCGGTACGCAGGGCGGTGTCCGCCAGACCCTTACGGGCACCGTGCGTGGAGATGAAGTACTCCAGAACGGTGAGGCCCTCACGGAAGGACGCCTTGATGGGACGCGGGATCGTCTCGTTCTTGGCGTTCGACACCAGACCACGCATACCGGCGATCTGCCGCATCTGCATCATGTTTCCTCGGGCACCCGAGTCAACCATCATGAAGATGGGGTTCGTCTTGGGGAAGTTCGCGTTCATCGCCTCGGCAACCTCGTTGGTCGCCTTGGTCCAGATCGCGATGAGTTCCTGCGTGCGCTCGTCCTTGGTGATCAGACCGCGCTCGTACTGCTTCTGGACCTTCTCGTCCTGGGCCTCGTAGCCGGCGACGATCGCCTTCTTGGCCTCGGGGACCACGACGTCGGAGATGGCCACGGTGACACCGGAACGGGTCGCCCAGTAGAAGCCCGCCGCCTTCAGGTTGTCGAGCGTCGCCGCCACGATGACCTTGGGGTAGCGCTCGGCGAGGTCGTTGACGATCTCGGAGAGCTGCTTCTTGCCGACGGAGTAGTCGACGAACGGGTAGTCCTCGGGCAGCAGCTCGTTGAAGAGCGCGCGGCCCAGCGACGTACGCAGCCGGAACGTGTCGCCCTGCTGGTACGGCCGCTCCCCGATGCCGCCGTCCCCTTCCTCGGCGACCGGCGGCACCCAGCCGCGCGGCGGGATGGTGCCCACCGGGAAGCGGATGTCGACCTTCGCCTGGAGCGACAGCTCCCGGGCGTCGAAGGCCATGATCGCCTCGGCCGTGGAACCGAAGGAACGGCCCTGTCCGACGACGT
The DNA here is from genome assembly GCF_043080425.1 of Streptomyces sp. NPDC015032. Taxonomy (NCBI): domain Bacteria; kingdom Bacillati; phylum Actinomycetota; class Actinomycetes; order Kitasatosporales; family Streptomycetaceae; genus Streptomyces; species Streptomyces sp. NPDC015032. Next base: position 157,997 of record NZ_JBIBVN010000004.1, read on the forward strand.
TGCGCTCCTCCTCGTCCGTGGTGAGGAAGAACAGGCCCAGCACCATGTCCTGGGTCGGCATGGTGACGGGACGGCCGTCGGCCGGCTTCAGGATGTTGTTCGAGGACAGCATCAGGATGCGGGCCTCGGCCTGCGCCTCCGCGGAGAGCGGCAGGTGCACGGCCATCTGGTCACCGTCGAAGTCCGCGTTGAACGCGGTGCAGACGAGCGGGTGGATCTGGATGGCCTTGCCCTCGACCAGCTGCGGCTCGAAGGCCTGGATGCCGAGGCGGTGCAGCGTCGGTGCACGGTTCAGCAGCACCGGGTGCTCGGCGATGACCTCTTCGAGGACGTCGTACACCACGGTGCGGCCGCGCTCGACCATGCGCTTGGCCGACTTGATGTTCTGCGCGTGGTTCAGGTCGACCAGGCGCTTCATCACGAACGGCTTGAAGAGCTCCAGCGCCATGGCCTTCGGCAGACCGCACTGGTGCAGCTTGAGCTGCGGGCCGACGACGATCACGGAACGCGCGGAGTAGTCCACACGCTTACCGAGAAGGTTCTGGCGGAATCGGCCCTGCTTGCCCTTCAGCATGTCGCTGAGGGACTTGAGCGGGCGGTTGCCGGGACCGGTGACCGGGCGACCGCGGCGGCCGTTGTCGAACAGCGCGTCGACGGCCTCCTGCAGCATCCGCTTCTCGTTGTTCACGATGATCTCGGGGGCACCGAGGTCGAGAAGACGCTTGAGGCGGTTGTTGCGGTTGATCACACGGCGGTACAGGTCGTTCAGGTCGGAGGTCGCGAAGCGGCCACCGTCCAGCTGCACCATCGGACGCAGGTCCGGCGGGATGACCGGCACGCAGTCGAGCACCATGCCCTTGGGCTTGTTGCTGGTCTGCAGGAACGCGGAGACGACCTTGAGGCGCTTGAGCGCACGGGTCTTCTTCTGGCCCTTGCCGGTGCGGATGATCTCGCGGAGGCGCTCGGCCTCCTCGTCGAGGTCGAAGGACTCCAGGCGCTTCTGCAGGGCGGCGGCGCCCATGCAGCCGTCGAAGTACGTGCCGAAGCGGTCACGCAGCTCGCGGTAGAGCAGCTCGTCGCCCTCCAGGTCCTGGACCTTGAGGTTCTTGAAGCGGCTCCACACCTCGTCGAGACGGTCGATCTCGCGCTGCGCACGGTCGCGCAGCTGCTTCATCTCGCGCTCGGCACCCTCGCGCACCTTGCGGCGCACGTCGGCCTTGGCGCCCTCGGCCTCCAGCTCGGCCAGGTCGGTCTCGAGCTTCTTGGCCCGGGCCTCCAGGTCGGCGTCGCGACGGTTCTCGATCTGCTGACGCTCGACGGAGACGTGCGCCTCCAGCGAGGGCAGGTCGCGGGTGCGGCGCTCCTCGTCCACGAACGTGATCATGTACGCGGCGAAGTAGATGACCTTTTCGAGGTCCTTCGGCGCGAGGTCGAGGAGGTAGCCCAGACGCGACGGGACGCCCTTGAAGTACCAGATGTGGGTGACGGGAGCGGCAAGCTCGATGTGACCCATGCGCTCACGGCGCACCTTGGCGCGCGTGACCTCGACGCCACAGCGCTCACAGATGATGCCCTTGAAGCGGACACGCTTGTACTTGCCGCAGTAGCACTCCCAGTCCCGGGTCGGACCGAAGATCTTCTCGCAGAAGAGTCCGTCCTTTTCGGGCTTGAGCGTGCGGTAGTTGATGGTCTCCGGCTTCTTCACTTCGCCGTGGGACCAGGTCCGGATGTCGTCCGCGGTGGCAAGGCCGATCCGCAGCTCGTCGAAGAAGTTGACGTCGAGCACTTGTCGTCAATCCCTCTTTCGGGGGTTCGAGCCCCCTCGCGTCACGCGAGAAATCGGGGCACTTCAGCAATGGTCTGAACGGGTCCGGGGAGAGCCGGCCGGATCACGGGGATCCGGCCGGCCAACCCGTCAGACCTCTTCGACGCTGCTCGGCTCGCGCCGGGACAGGTCGATACCGAGCTCCTCCGCCGCGCGGAAGACGTCCTCGTCCGTGTCGCGCATCTCGATGGACATGCCGTCCGAGGACAGCACCTCCACGTTGAGGCAGAGCGACTGCATTTCCTTGATGAGCACCTTGAAGGACTCGGGAATGCCGGGCTCGGGGATGTTCTCGCCCTTGACGATCGCCTCGTAGACCTTCACGCGGCCGGTCACGTCGTCGGACTTGATCGTCAGCAGTTCCTGGAGGGCGTATGCGGCGCCGTATGCCTCAAGGGCCCACACCTCCATCTCACCGAAGCGCTGTCCACCGAACTGAGCCTTACCACCCAGCGGCTGCTGGGTGATCATGGAGTACGGACCCGTCGAACGCGCGTGCAGCTTGTCGTCGACGAGGTGGTGCAGCTTGAGGATGTACATGTACCCGACCGAGACCGGGTCCGGGAACGGCTCGCCGGAGCGGCCGTCGAACAGCTTGGCCTTGCCGGAGGGCTGCACCAGGCGGTTGCCGTCGCGGTTCGGGATCGTGGCCTCGAAGAGACCGGAGATCTCGTCCTCGCGCGCACCGTCGAAGACGGGGGTCGCCACGTTGGTGCCGGGGGCGACCTGGTCGGCGCCGATGGCCTGCAGGCGCTTGGCCCACTCGTCACCGAGGCCGGAGACGTCCCAGCCGCGGCTGGCGAGCCAGCCGAGGTGGATCTCCAGGACCTGTCCCGGGTTCATTCGGGACGGGACACCCAGCGGGTTGAGGATGATGTCGACCGGGGTGCCGTCCTCCAGGAACGGCATGTCCTCGATCGGGAGGATCTTCGAGATGACGCCCTTGTTACCGTGACGGCCGGCGAGCTTGTCACCGTCGGTGATCTTGCGCTTCTGCGCGACGTAGACGCGGACCAGCTGGTTCACGCCCGGCGGCAGCTCGTCGCCCTCTTCGCGGTCGAAGACGCGGACGCCGATGACCTTGCCGATCTCACCGTGCGGCACCTTCAGCGAGGTGTCGCGCACCTCGCGCGCCTTCTCACCGAAGATCGCGCGGAGCAGGCGCTCCTCGGGGGTCAGCTCGGTCTCACCCTTGGGCGTGACCTTGCCGACGAGGATGTCGCCGGCGACGACCTCGGCACCGATACGGATGATGCCGCGCTCGTCGAGGTCGGCGAGGACCTCCTCGGAGACGTTCGGGATGTCCCGGGTGATCTCCTCCGGGCCGAGCTTGGTGTCACGGGCGTCGACCTCGTGCTCCTCGATGTGGATCGAGGAGAGGACGTCGTCCTGCACGAGGCGCTGCGACAGGATGATCGCGTCCTCGTAGTTGTGACCCTCCCACGGCATGAACGCCACGAGCAGGTTCTTACCGAGGGCCATCTCACCGTTCTCGGTGGCCGGACCGTCGGCGAGGACCTGGTCGGCGACGACCCGGTCGCCCTCGGAGACGACAACCTTCTGGTTGACCGAGGTGCCCTGGTTGGAGCGCATGAACTTGGCGATGCGGTACGTGGTGTACGTGCCGTCGTCGTTGGTCACGGTGATGTAGTCCGCGGAGACCTCCTGGACCACACCGTCCTTCTCGGCCTTGAGCACGTCGCCGGCGTCGGTGGCGCAGCGGTACTCCATGCCGGTGCCGACGAGCGGCGCCTCGGACTTGATGAGCGGCACGGCCTGACGCATCATGTTCGCGCCCATGAGCGCGCGGTTGGCGTCGTCGTGCTCGAGGAACGGGATCATGGCGGTCGCGACCGACACCATCTGGCGCGGCGAGACGTCCATGTAGTCGACATCGGCCGGCGGGACGTAGTCGACCTCGCCACCACGGCGGCGGACCAGCACCCGGGACTCGGCGAACCGGAGTCCGTCGTTCAGCGGGGCGTTGGCCTGCGCGATGACGAACCGGTCCTCTTCGTCGGCGGTCAGGTAGTCGACCTCGTCGGTGACCTGGCCCTCGACGACCTTGCGGTACGGCGTCTCGATGAAACCGAACGCGTTGATCCGGCCGTAGGAGGCGAGCGAGCCGATCAGACCGATGTTCGGGCCTTCAGGGGTCTCGATCGGGCACATGCGGCCGTAGTGCGACGGGTGCACGTCACGGACTTCGAAGCCGGCCCGCTCACGGGAGAGACCACCCGGGCCCAGCGCGTTGAGACGACGCTTGTGCGTCAGGCCCGACAGCGGGTTGTTCTGGTCCATGAACTGGGACAGCTGGCTGGTGCCGAAGAACTCCTTGATGGAGGCGACGACCGGCCGGATGTTGATCAGGGTCTGCGGCGTGATCGCCTCGACGTCCTGGGTGGTCATGCGCTCGCGCACGACACGCTCCATACGGGCGAGACCCGTACGGACCTGGTTCTGGATCAGCTCGCCGACGTTGCGGATACGACGGTTGCCGAAGTGGTCGATGTCGTCGGTCTCGACCATGATCGAACGACCGGACTCGCCGACCGTCTCGGTCTCACCGGCGTGCAGCTTCACCAGGTACTTGATGGTGGCGATGACGTCGTCGGTGGTGAGCACGCCGGCGTCCAGCGGCTCGTCCGCGCCGAGCTTCTTGTTCACCTTGTAGCGGCCGACCTTCGCCAGGTCGTAGCGCTTCGGGTTGAAGTAGAGGTTCTCCAGCAGCGTCTGCGCCGCCTCGCGCGTGGGCGGCTCGCCCGGACGCAGCTTGCGGTAGATGTCGAGCAGCGCGTCGTCCTGGCCCTGGGTGTGGTCCTTCTCCAGGGTGGCACGCATGGACTCGTACGCGCCGAACTCCTCGAGGATCTGCTCGGTCGTCCAGCCGAGAGCCTTCAGGAGAACGGTGACGGACTGCTTGCGCTTGCGGTCGATGCGCACACCGACCATGTCGCGCTTGTCGATCTCCATCTCCAGCCAGGCACCACGGGACGGGATGACCTTGGCGGAGAAGATGTCCTTGTCGGACGTCTTGTCGATGGAGGAGTCGAAGTAGACACCCGGCGAGCGGACCAGCTGCGACACGACGACACGCTCGGTGCCGTTGATGACGAAGGTGCCCTTGTTGGTCATGAGCGGGAAGTCGCCCATGAAGACCGTCTGGGACTTGATCTCGCCGGTCTCGTTGTTGGTGAACTCGGCCGTGACGAAGAGCGGGGCGGCGAACGTGAAGTCGCGCTCCTTGCACTCGTCGATCGAGTTCTTCGGGGGCTCGAAGCGGTGGTCGCGGAACGTAAGCGACATCGACCCGGAGAAGTCCTCGATCGGTGAAATCTCCTCGAAGATTTCCTCCAGGCCGGACTTGGTGGGGACGTCTTGTCCACTGTCCAGAGCAGCCTCGACGCGAGCCTTCCAGGCGGCATTGCCGAGGAGCCAGTCAAAGCTCTCGGTCTGCAGCGCGAGGAGGTTCGGAACCTCGAGGGGCTCCTTGATCTTTGCAAAGGAGATGCGCAGCGGGGCGGTGCTGGCACCGTTGTTCGTATTCGCGGTCGAGGCGTTGCGCGAGGCGGCCAAGAGGGGGTCCTTCCGAGGGCTCGGACTCACTACGCGCGTACCGGTCCCAAGTTGTACACGGAGACAGAAATCCCAGGTCAGAGACGTTCGGTCATCGGTGCTCAAGCGAGGGCATGCCCCTGGTGACGGGCAGGAGGCAGCTAACAGGCAGCGCAAAGGGTCAGTGTAGCCAAACGGCACACTGATGTCCAGTCGGGGTTCTCAGAGACCCACGTATCTCTCAACAGCTGTTCTCAACACCTATGACTAGCTGTGCGCGCGGTGCGCTCTTCTTTACTGCCCTCTTCGTCCACGATCCATGCCTCGAATTCGGATCGATGTGTGACGACGCGTCCTGAGAATTGCGCGCCGCGTGCGGTTCGTCAAGGCCCCCCTGCCGGGACAGCGCCCCGGGGCCCCTCACCCGGCCGCCTCCCGGCACCGGTCGGCCGGCCCCGAGAGGCAACGGCGATGATCACCATACTCGTCGCCGCCGGAAGAGCAAGGCAGCCGCCGCGGGTACGCCGAAGGGCGACCACCCGGATGGGTGATCGCCCTTCGTGTTTTGACGTCCGTGCCGTGCGGCACGGGCAGTCAGAAGGAGTCAGCTGACTCCCTGAGTCACTTGACCTCGACGGAAGCGCCGGCGGCCTTGAGGGACTCGGCAGCCTTCTCGGCGGCCTCCTTGGCGACCTTCTCGAGGACCGGCTTCGGGGTGCCGTCGACGAGGTCCTTGGCCTCCTTCAGACCCAGCGAGGTCAGCTCACGCACGACCTTGATGACCTGGATCTTCTTCTCGCCGGCGCCGGTGAGGATGACGTCGAACTCGTCCTGCTCCTCGACGGCCTCAGCGGCGGCACCGGGGGCACCCGGGGCGGCAACGGCGACCGCGGCGGCGGCGGTGACGTCGAACTTCGCCTCGAAGGCCTTCACGAACTCGGAGAGCTCGATGAGGGTCATCTCTTCGAACTGCGCGAGCAGGTCGTCCTGGGACAGCTTCGCCATGATGGCGTCCTTCCACTAATTCGGCAGGTGCCGGATGTACATGTAGGCGGGCGTACGTTCGGCCCGCTGCGACCGTCGCCCTAGGGGGCGGCGATCATTGCGCGAGCCGAATTACTCGGCACCGCCCTGCTCGGCCTGCTTGGCACGAAGCGCCTCCGCGGTGCGGACGAACTTCGACGGGAGCGCCTGGAAGACCTGAGCAGCCTGAGTCTGCTTGCCCTTCATGGCGCCCGCCAGCTTGGCGAGCAGAACCTCGCGGGACTCGAGGTCCGCGAGCTTCTTGATCTCATCCGCGGTCAGTGCCTTACCGTCAAGGACACCGCCCTTGATGATGAGGTTGGGGTTGTCCTTGGCGAAGTCACGAAGACCCTTCGCCGACTCCACCGGGTCACCGGTGATGAAGGCAACCGCCGTCGGACCAGTGAACTGGTCGTCCAGCGAAGTGATCCCGGCCTCGTTGGCCGCAATCTTGGTCAGCGTGTTCTTCACCACGGCGTACTGGGCGTTCTCACCGAGCGAACGACGCAGCGTCTTGAGCTGCGCCACGGTGAGACCCCGGTACTCGGTCAGCACAGCGGCGTTCGAGCTGCGGAACTGGTCCGTCAGCTCGGCTACCGCGGCAGCCTTGTCGGGCCTTGCCATGAGCGTCGGCCTCCTTCCGGGTGATGAGGACCGCTCAGAAGGGGCCGGGAAAGACGAACGCCCCGGCACAGGTGCCAGGGCGTAGCTCGACCGAATGAAATCCGGGAGCTCTCCACAGTCACCTGCGCGGGTCGCCCGTACTCGACGGATCCTTCGGTCGCTGTTCCCTCTTGCGAGAGCGCAGCAACGACCAGCGGTCTTTGGCTTCTGTTGGAGAGTACGCGACCGATGTCGCGCCGGGCAAATCCGCCCCTCTCCGGGGGTACGGAGGTCCGGGCCGGCCGACGGCCGGGGAGCTGTGCCGCCCGGTTGCCGGCGGCTCTCAGTTCGTGCCCGCGCCGGATCCCTGCTGCTGCTTCACGAGGTCGGTGAAGTCGACCGTGTCACCGGCCGAGGGCTTCTCGACCGAGATCTTCGTGCCGTAGTCGCTGTAGTACACCGTCGAATTGAGTTCGCCGGTCTTCATCTGGCCGCGCTCGGTCTTCTTGACCAGGAGATCGTTCTTGTCGACCCAGATGTCGATCTTCTCCGTGGTGATCCCGACGTCGCTCAGCTGCTTCTTCAGCTGAGCGAGCTGGTCGGCGTCGAGCTCGGAGTTCTTCGCGGTCAGCGCGGCGACGTCGACGGTGCCGGAGTAGTGCGTCGCGGAGACTCCGCGTACATCCTCCTGGCCGACCCTCTTCACGTCACCGGAGGCCAGCAGCGACTTCAGCCCCTGGTCGGGCGTGGTGTTCTGCATCTGCTGCTTCATCGCCTCGCCGGAGGCACCGGCGAGCTTGGCGAGGTCGGCGTAGCCGTAGTTGATCCAGTGCTTGCCGCCTGCCTGCTTGGCGAAGGCCTCGCCCATGTTGACGGCGTAGCCGTCCTTGAAGTAGCGGGCCTGCATGGTGCCGGTGCCACCGTTCTGCTTCATGGCATCCGCCATGGTGCCGCCGGTGTACGTGATCTCCATGGTGCCGGTGAGACCGTCGGTCCAGTCGATGGTGCCGCTCTGCTTCATGGACATGGTGGTGCCCATCTGGGTGGTGCCCTCGACCTTCGCCGAGCTCTCCCCACCGGTCTTCTTCTGCACATCGCGCAACGCGGCGATCGGGTCGGCCTTCACCGCGGCACCGCCGCGGTTGTCACTGCCCTTGTCGTCCGATCCGCCACAGGCCGCGACCGACGTCAGTGCCGCCGCCACCGCCACCGACAGACCCACGCGTCGCACGGTCCTGGTCCTCATGTCCGTTTCCACCCCTCGTTCGGCTATCGAAGTCTCACGCTAACGCACAGCTCCGACACAGCCACCGGATACATACGGATACGAGGACGGGCCCCGCACCTCGAAAGGTTGCGGGGCCCGTCAATGTCACACGTGACGCGGCTTGCTGCCGAGCGCGGGGGCTCAGACGGCGGCCGGGTCCTCCTCGACGAGGAGGTTACGGGTGCGGTTGGCGTCCAGCGGGATGCCGGGGCCCATCGTGGTGGCCAGGGTGGCCTTCTTGATGTAGCGGCCCTTGGCGGCGGACGGCTTCAGACGGAGGATCTCCTCCAGCGCCGCTGCGTAGTTCTCCACCAGCTTGGTGTCGTCGAACGAGACCTTGCCGATGATGAAGTGCAGGTTCGAGTGCTTGTCGACGCGGAACTCGATCTTGCCGCCCTTGATGTCGTTGACAGCCTTCACGACGTCGGGGGTGACGGTGCCGGTCTTCGGGTTCGGCATCAGACCACGCGGACCGAGCACGCGGCCGAGGCGGCCGACCTTGCCCATGAGGTCCGGGGTGGCGACGACGGCGTCGAAGTCCAGACGGCCCTTCGCTACCTCGTCGATGAGCTCGTCGGCGCCGACGATGTCGGCGCCCGCGGCTTCCGCGGCCGCAGCACGGTCACCGGTCGCGAAGACCAGGACCCGGGCGGTCTTGCCGGTGCCGTGCGGGAGGTTCACGGTGCCACGGACCATCTGGTCGGCCTTGCGCGGGTCGACACCCAGGCAGAACGCGACCTCGACGGTGCCGTCGAACTTGGTGGAGGCGGTCTCCTTGGCGAGACGGACGGCCTCGAGCGGGGCGTAGTTGCGCGCCCGGTCGACCTTGGCGTCCGCAGCGCGGAGGTTCTTGCTGCGCTTCACTTCTGCTCCTGTGGTTTCAGGGTGTGGAGTCGTGGTGCGGGCCAGCGCTTGGCCCTACCACTGAGGACGTGAGGGGCTGAATCAGCCTTCGACCGTGATGCCCATGGAACGGGCGGTGCCAGCGATGATCTTCGACGCGGCGTCGAGGTCGTTGGCGTTCAGGTCGGGGAGCTTCGTCGTGGCGATCTCACGGACCTGGGCGGCCGTCAGCTTGGCAACCTTGGTCTTGTGCGGCTCGCCGGAGCCCTTCTCCACGCCCGCGGCCTTGAGGATCAGCTTCGCGGCCGGCGGAGTCTTGGTGACGAAGGTGAAGGAACGGTCCTCGTAGACCGTGATCTCCACCGGCACGACCATGCCACGCTGCGACTCGGTCGCGGCGTTGTAGGCCTTGCAGAACTCCATGATGTTGACGCCGTGCTGGCCGAGCGCGGGGCCGACCGGCGGGGCCGGGTTGGCCGCACCGGCATTGATCTGGAGCTTGATAAGCCCCGTGACCTTCTTCTTCTTGGGAGGCATTGCTCTCTCCGGGTCCTAGTGAGAGTGTTTCGCCGCCGCCCGGATCATCCGGATGGAGGCATACCGCACAACGATAACGGGTATAGCTGCGCGACCAAAAACCGAGCAGGTCAGACCGGCTGCGAAGCCGGTCTGACCTGCTCAGTAGGCATGTATCCAGAAACTGGCGGGAATCCGCTAGTTCTTCTGGATCTGGTCGAAGCTGAGCTCGACCGGGGTCTCGCGGCCGAAGATCTCGACGAGACCCTTGACCTTCTTCGAGTCGGCGTTGATCTCGTTGATCGTCGCCTGCAGGGTCGCGAACGGCCCGTCGGTGACGGTGACCGAGTCGCCCACCTCGAAGTCGAGCACCTGCACCTCGACCTTGCGGGACGGAGCCGGCTTGCCCTCGGCCTCGGCGGCCTCGCGGGCGGCCTTCTCCTCGGCCTCCGGGGCGAGCATCTTGACGATCTCGTCCAGGGTCAGCGGGTACGGGTCGTAGGCGTTGCCCACGAAACCGGTGACGCCGGGGGTGTTGCGGACGACGCCCCAGGACTCGTTCGTCAGGTCCATGCGCACCAGGACATAGCCCGGCAGCTTGTTCTGGCGGACGTTCTTGCGCTCGCCGTTCTTGATCTGGACGATCTCTTCCTCGGGCACTTCGGCCTGGTAGATGAACTCCTCGACGTTGAGCGAGACGGCGCGCTGCTCCAGGTTGGCCTTCACGCGCTTCTCGTAACCGGCGTACGTGTGGATGACGTACCACTCGCCGGGGAGACCGCGCAGCTCCTCGCGCAAGGCCGCGACGGCGTCGACGGGGGCGGCCGGCTCGGCCTCCTCGTCGGCCCCGGCGGGCTCGTCGTCGTTCACGTCGCCCTCGGAACCGGCCTCGGCGTCGTCGGCGTCGTTGGTACGCAGGGCCGCCTCCTCGGCGGGCTCACCTGCGGCGGCGTCGGCAGCGTCGGCCTGGTCCGGCTCCTCGGCGTCCGCCGCCTCGACGATGCCGAGCTCGTCCTTGGCGGACTCGAAGGCGCCCGCCGTCGGCTCGACGGCGTCGTTCAGGTTCGGGTCAGACACGGTGGCTGCTTCTTCCTGGATACAAATGGGTGGAACATGCGAAAGGGGCGCCCATGAGGCGCCCTCCGCGGGATCAGCCGAAGACGTACTTCACGACCCGCTGGAATCCGAAGTCAATCACGGTCACCAGACCGATCATGACGACGACGAACACAATCACCACAGTGGTGTATGTCGTCAGCTGATTACGAGTCGGCCAGACAACCTTGCGCAACTCGGCGACGATCTGGCGGTAGAACAGCGCGAGGCGGCCCAGGGGGCCCTTCTTTCCGCGCTTGCCGCCCTTCCGAGCCTTCTTCTTCGACTCGGGTACTTCATCCTCGGCATCAGGCATGTCGATGGAGCCCACGGCGTCCGTCACGCTTCTCACCTGATTCCGGGTCATGGCCGTGCCGCGCCCGGTGGAGCCGCACGGCGGTGCATTGAAGTACGTACATGCGCACACTTCCTGGCGAAGGAGTGTGTAGCAGGGCCGGAGGGACTTGAACCCCCAACCGCTGGTTTTGGAGACCAGTGCTCTACCAATTGAGCTACGACCCTTTGTGGTTTCCACCAACCTACCGCATCTTCCCGGAAACTCCGGGTGTGGGAACGGTTCAGCCGGTGAAGGCCAACGACAGGTGAGTGTACGTGTTCAGCGGCCCGGCGTCGAACAGATAGCTCCCGACAGCTCCTGGCCGCATCTTGTCCGCATGCTGTCCGAGTCGTGTCCGGTCCCTGAAACCGCTGGGCCGACAGGGATCGAGGTCTGGGACCATGGGGCCATGAGCGCTGCAACTTCTCCGTCCGGGCGCCGGGTCTCCGCCCGCATCGGTGCCATCTCCGAGTCCGCCACCCTCGCCGTCGACGCCAAGGCCAAGGCCCTCAAGGCCGCCGGCCGTCCGGTGATCGGCTTCGGCGCCGGTGAGCCCGACTTCCCGACCCCCGGCTACATCGTCGAAGCCGCGGTCGAGGCATGCCGCAACCCGAAGTACCACCGCTACACCCCGGCGGGGGGGCTTCCGGAGCTCAAGGCCGCCATCGCGGAGAAGACGCTGCGCGACTCCGGCTACCAGGTCGACGTCTCCCAGATCCTGGTGACCAACGGCGGCAAGCAGGCCATCTACGAGGCGTTCGCCGCGATCCTCGACCCGGGCGACGAGGTCATCGTCCCGGCCCCGTACTGGACCACCTACCCCGAGTCGATCCGGCTGGCCGGCGGCGTCCCGGTGGAGGTCGTGGCCGACGAGACCACCGGCTACCGGGTCTCGGTCGAGCAGCTGGAGGCGGCGCGCACCGAGCGCACGAAGGTCGTCCTGTTCGTCTCCCCGTCGAACCCGACCGGCGCCGTGTACAGCGAGGCCGAGGCCGAGGCGATCGGCCGCTGGGCCGTCGAGCACGGCCTGTGGGTGCTGACCGACGAGATCTACGAGCACCTGGTCTACGGCGACGCGAAGTTCACCTCGCTGCCGGCGATCGTGCCCGAGCTGCGCGACAGGTGCATCGTGGTCAACGGCGTCGCCAAGACGTACGCGATGACCGGCTGGCGGGTGGGCTGGATCGTCGGCCCGAAGGACGTCGTCAAGGCCGCGACCAACCTCCAGTCGCACGCCACGTCCAACGTCTCCAACGTCGCCCAGGTCGCCGCGCTGGCCGCCGTCTCCGGGAGCCTGGACGCGGTCGCCGAGATGCGGACCGCCTTCGACCGGCGCCGCCGGACCATCGTCCGGATGCTCAACGAGATCGACGGTGTGCTGTGCCCCGAGCCCGAGGGCGCGTTCTACGCGTACCCCTCGGTCAAGGAGCTGCTCGGCAAGGAGATCCGCGGCAGGCGTCCGGCCACCTCGGTCGAGCTGGCGGCGCTCATCCTGGACGAGGCCGAGGTCGCGGTCGTTCCGGGCGAGGCCTTCGGCACGCCGGGCTACCTGCGACTCTCGTACGCCCTGGGCGACGACGACCTCGTCGAGGGCATCTCGCGGCTCCAGAAGCTGCTGGGCGAGGCCAAGGCCTGACGCCTCCGTAGTGCGCACAAGCGGGTCCCCGGCCGAGCCGGGGACCCGCTTGTGCGTTCAGGCAAGCGCTCGTTCGATGAATCCGGCTGCCTGGACCGAGATCCTTGCGGCAGGATCTTGGAGTGACTCCTCCCCCTACAAGAGGGGGCTTCTCATGTGGTCGACTATTGGCCGCATGACGGACAAGCCCTGCCCGACGCCTTTCGGCACAGTGCGGAGCGTAACAGCTACAGAAGGTGATCGGACATGGATCGTGACGTCCGGCTGTTGCCCAAGGCCCACCTGCACCTGCATTTCACCGGGTCGATGCGGCCCACGACCCTGCTCGAACTCGCCGACAAGTACGGCGTGCATCTGCCGGACGCCCTGACCGGCGGCGAGCCGCCCCGGCTGCGGGCGACGGACGAGCGCGGATGGTTCCGCTTCCAGCGTCTCTACGACATCGCCCGGTCCTGTCTGAGGGCCCCGGAGGACATCCAGCGGCTCGTGCGCGAGACCGCCCAGGAGGACGTCGCGGACGGCTCCGGCTGGCTGGAGATCCAGGTCGATCCCACGTCGTACGCCCCGCTGCTCGGCGGGCTGATCCCGGCGATCGAGATCATCCTGGACGCGGTGGACGGCGCCTCGCGCGAGACCGGTCTGCCGATCCGGGTGGTGATCGCGGCGAACCGTATGAAGCACCCGCTGGACGCCCGCACACTGGCCCGGCTCGCGGTGCGGTACACGGACCGGGGCGTGGTCGGATTCGGGCTCTCCAACGACGAGCGCCGCGGTATGGCCCGGGACTTCGACCGGGCCTTCGCCATCGCCCGGGACGGCGGTCTGCTGGCGGCCCCGCACGGCGGCGAGCTGGCCGGCCCGTCGAGCGTGCGGGACTGCCTGGACGACCTCGACGCGGCCCGGATCGGGCACGGCGTGCGGGCCGCCGAGGATCCCCGGCTGCTGCGCAGGCTGGCGGAGCGCGGGGTGACCTGCGAGGTGTGCCCGGCGTCGAACGTGGCACTGGGGGTCTACGAGAAGCCCGCCGACGTGCCCCTGCGCACGCTGTTCGAGGCCGGGGTGCCGATGGCGCTGGGCGCGGACGATCCGCTGCTCTTCGGTTCCCGGCTGGCCGCGCAGTACGACCTCGTACGGCGCCACCACGCGTTCACGGACGAGGAGCTCGCGGAACTGGCCCGGCAGTCGGTACGGGGCTCCGCGGCACCCGCCGCGATTCGGGCGGAACTCCTGGCGGGCATCGACGACTGGCTGTCGAAGCCCGCGAGCTGAGGCCCTCGTCCCGGCCGGTTCCCCGGGGCGGGCGCGCCCTACGCCACGAGGCCCCGCGCCAGCATCCCGGCCACGGACGCGGCGAACTCGTCGAGGGACTGCGGCGGCCCCCCGCCCTCCGTGGCGTCGTAGGCGAACGCCCGCTGCGCGCAGGCCCCCAGGAGCAGCGACGCGGCCGCGTAGGTGTCCGCGTCGGCCCGCACCCGGCCGGCCGCCCGCTCGGAGCGCAGATACGCATCCAGGCCGCGAATGGGCACGTGCGGGCCGGTGCCCAGCTCCCTCATCGCCTCGTTGTGGCGCTGCCTGAGCCTGGGCTCGGCGTACAGCGAGGCGGCGATCGGGAAGCTCTGCTCGTAGAAGAGGGCGGCCTGCCGGGCGATCTCGGTGAGGTTCTGCTCGACGGTCCGCTCCCCCGCCCCCGGCGACACGATGAGCCGCTTCAGCAGCGGGGTGAGCTTGGGCAGCCGCTCTTTGAGCACGGCCACGAACAGCTCCTCCTTGCTCGGGAAGTGCTTGTAGAGCGCGGCCTCCGAGCAGCCGGCGGCCCGGGCGATCTCCTTGGTGGTGGCGCGGGCCAGGCCGATGGTGAGCATCAGCTGGTGGGCGGCGTCGATGATGCGGACGCGGGCCGACTTCTGCTCCATGTGCACTCCAATGAAGCTTGACGAGGTGGTGAGTACCCACTCACTCTAGGGGTGAGTGGGTACTTACTCACCCCGGGAGGGCACGCAATGAGGATCACGGTGTTCGGCGCGACGGGCGGCGTCGGCCAGGAGGTCGTCCGCCAGGCGGTGGCGGCGGGGCACGAGGTGACGGCGGTGGTCCGGGATCCGGCGCGGCTGCCCGTCCCGCTCTCCGACGTACAGGTCCACGCGGCAGCGCGCCTGGACGACCCGGAGGCGTTGCGGGAAGCGGTTGCGGGCCGGGACGCGGTGCTCTCCGCGCTCGGCTCGCGGGGCCGGAAGGCGGGCGGGGTCGCCGAGCGGCTCACCCGGTCGGTGCTGGCGGCGATGGAGGCCGAGGGGGTGCGGCGGCTGCTGGTGGTCAGCGCGGCGCCGGTCGGCCCCCGGCCCACCGACGACCCGGTCGTGGACCGGGCGGTCCGCAGGGTGGTCGGGGCGATCCTCAAGGAGGTCTACGCGGACCTGACGCGGATGGAGGCCGCGTTGGCCGGGAGTACCACGGACTGGACGTCCGTACGGCCTCCGAAGCTCACCAACGGGCCGTTGACGGGGAAGTACCGGACGGCGGTCGGCGGCAGTCCGCGCAGCGGCCGGACCATTTCACGGGCCGACGTGGCGCACGCGATGCTGGCACTGATGGACGATCCGGCCGCGGTGAAGCAGGGCGTGGGCGTGGCGTACTGAGCCGCGTCTCCTACAGGCTCACGCCGACTGTCACGGGTTCGTTGACGAGCGTGACGCCGAATGCCTTGTGCACCCCGGCGACGACCTCACGGGCGAGTGCGAGAAGGTCCTCGGTGGTCGCGCCGCCGCGGTTGGTGAGCGCGAGGGTGTGCTTGGTGGAGATACGGGCCGGTCCCGTGCCGTAGCCCTTGGTGAATCCGGCCTTGTCGATGAGCCAGGCCGCGGAGGTCTTGGTGCGTCCCCCGTCCGCGGGGAAGGCGGGGGGCGTCACCTCGGGCCCGAGCAGGTCCATGGCGCGGGCGCGGAACGCCTCGTACTCCGCCGCCTCCAGGATCGGATTGGTGAAGAAGGAACCGGCCGACCAGGAGTCGTGGTCCTCCGGGTCCAGCACCATGCCTTTGCCGGCGCGGAGGCCGAGCACCGTTTCACGGGCGGCCGCGGCGGGCACGCGCTCGCCCTGCTCGACACCCATGGCACGGGCCGTCTCGGGGTACTTCAGGGGCGCGGACAGGCCGCCCGCGTCCTCCAGTTCGAAGCGGACACGCAGCACCACGAAGCGGTCGGGTTCGGCCTTGAAACGACTGTGCCGGTACGAGAACGCGCACTCGGCGTTCGGAATGGTGACCGTTTCACGTGCGTAGCGGTCGTAGGCGACGACCTCGGTGATGGTGGAGGACACTTCCTGGCCGTAGGCGCCGACGTTCTGGATCGGCGTCGCACCGGCGGATCCTGGAATTCCGGCCAGGCACTCGATGCCCGCGAGACCGGCTTCGACGGTGCGGGCGACGGCGTCCGTCCAGACCTCTCCGGCGGCCAGCTCCAGCGTCGTACCGTCCAGGGCGACGCCCCGGGTCGCAATGCGCAGGGCGGTGCCGTTGAAGCCCTTGTCGCCGATGACCAGGTTGCTGCCGCCCCCGATGACCAGGAGCGGGGTGCCGCTCCCATCGGCCTCGCGCACGGCTTCGATCACCTCGGCGTCGGTCGTCGCCGTGAGAAGGCGGTCGGCGGGGCCGCCGAGCCGGAAGGTGGTCAGGGGGGCGAGGGGCGCGTCGTGGAGTTCCTGCACGGGGACAAGGGTACGGTCCCGGACACCGCGACGCCACTGGCCATCGCGGGCAGGCTCTGAGGGGCACCGCCCCAGGACGGTGCCCCTCACCCGCGCTCGACAGGCTCTCAGCCGAGCCGCACCACGGCACGGGACATGCCCAGCACCTTCTTGCCCTCGCTCATGGCCGTCAGGTCCACCCGCACCCGCTTGTCGTCCAGCAGTGCGGCCACCTTGGCGCTGACCTCGATCAGGGCGCCCTCGTCGTCGTTCGGCACGACGACCGGCTTGGTGAACCGGACCCCGTACTCGACGATCGCGCCCGGGTCGCCGGCCCAGTCCGTGACCACCCGGATCGCCTCGGCCATGGTGAACATGCCGTGCGCAATCACATCGGGCAGCCCGACCTCGCGGGCGAACTTCTCGTTCCAGTGGATCGGGTTGAAGTCACCGGACGCGCCCGCGTACTGCACCAGCGTCGCCCGGGTCACCGGGAAGGACTGCGCCGGAAGCTCCGTACCGACCTCGACCGACTCGTAGGCCACCTTCGCCGTCATCACGCCTCCTCGGCAGCGCGCGCCACCAGCTTCGTCCACGCGGTCACGACGTGCTCTCCGGACTCGTCGTGGACCTCGCCGCGGATGTCCAGGACGTCATTGCCCGCCAGGGACTTGATGTCCTCGATCGTCGAGGTGACCGTCAGCCGGTCCCCCGCCCGCACGGGGCGCACATAGGTGAACTTCTGGTCACCGTGCACCACGCGGCTGTAGTCCAGGCCCAGCTGCGGGTCCTGCACCACCTGCCCGGCGGCCTTGAAGGTGATCGAGAAGACGAACGTCGGCGGCGCGATCACGTCGCTGTGACCGAGCGCCTTGGCCACCTCGGGGTCGACGTACACCGGATTGGTGTCGCCCACCGCCTCGGCGAACTCGCGGATCTTCTCCCGGCCGACCTCGTACGGCGGGGTGGGCGGATAGGTCCGCCCCACGAAGGACTGGTCGAGCGCCATGAGCTCGCTACCTCCTGATGAAAGATGAAAAGGCCGAAGAACAGCCCTCATACAACGACACGAGGCCGCCCCCAGTGGGGACGGCCTCGTGTACGAGCCTGTTTCAGCGCGTTTCGCGGTGCGCGGTGTGCGAGTTGCAGCGCGGGCAGTGCTTCTTCATCTCAAGACGGTCCGGGTTGTTGCGCCGGTTCTTCTTGGTGATGTAGTTCCGCTCCTTGCACTCCACGCAGGCCAGCGTGATCTTCGGGCGGACGTCGGTGGCAGCCACGTGAGTGCTCCTTGGACGGACGGATGGACGGATGAACGCAAAAAAGAGTAGCCGATCGAAGGACCGACCCCACAATCGGCTACCGTAAGTAGCGGTGACCGGACTTGAACCGGTGACACAGCGATTATGAGCCGCTTGCTCTACCGACTGAGCTACACCGCTTTGATGACGATTCCCCCCGCCGAAGCGGGGGTTCTCGATCACCAGAGCCCCAATGCGGAATCGAACCGCAGACCTTCTCCTTACCATGGAGACGCTCTACCGACTGAGCTATTGGGGCGAGCGATGAAGACATTACACGGTTGGTCGCCGATCGCCCAAATCCGTTTCGAGGCCCCGTCCGGCGGCCGTGGCGGACGCCCCGCCGATCCCTTGATCAGCCGCCTTCCACCCGCCTTCCACCCGCCCGCCGGCCGCCCTCCGGCCCGCCCATCAGCGGCCTCGCGGTCCGCCCTCGGCCGTTTGCGGCCGCCCGGACAGCGCCACGACCACGGCATGAGCCACTGCGGCCCAGCCGCACACCCGTGCCCCGGTTACCCCCAGGGCCACGCCGGTACGACTATTGCGCTCCTCCTCGAACCGGGCCGAACACGCCCCTAGGCTCGACTCACTCTGCGTGACCTTGTATCCCTTCCCAGGAGCGCGATGCCCGACAGCCAGCCGGACGACCACGCCGCCGACGCGGCCGACGCGGCCAGCAGCCACGACACCGGCGCCACCGCCGGGACCGGCACCCTGGTGCTCTGCGGCGCCCGTCTCACCGACGGCCGCATCGTGGACGTACGGCTCGGCGGCGGCCGCATCGAGGCCGTCGGCACCGCGGGCAGCCTGACCGCGACCGGCCCGCGGGTGGACCTGCGCGGCTATCTGCTGCTCCCCGCCCCGGCCGAACCCCACGCCCACAGCGACACCGCGCTCACCGCCGGCGGTACGGGCCCGGACAGCGCCCCAGGACCCGTCTCGCACCGCCCCGAGGACATCCAGCGCCGCGCCACCGAGGCGGCCCTGCTCCAGCTCGGGCACGGCGCCACCGCACTGCGCGCGCACGTGCGGATCGGATCCGTCCAGGGCCTCGCCTCCCTCGATGCCGTGCTGCAGGCGCGAAGTTCGCTGCGCGGACTCGTCGAACTGACCCCGGTCGCCGTACCCCGCCTGCTCACCGGCGTCGCGGGCGCCGACAACCTGGTCATGCTGCGTGACGCGGTGAAGATGGGGGCCGGCGCGGTCGGCGGCTGCCCCGACCTCGACCCGGACCCCGCGGGGTACGCGGAAGCCGTCCTGGAGATCGCCGCCGAGCAGGGCTGCCCCGTCGATCTGCACACGGACGGTGCCGATCCGGCCCGGCTCGGGCGGCTGGCCGCCATGGCCGGCGGGCTGCGGCCCGGCGTCTCCGTCGGCCCGTGCGCCGGCCTCTCCCGGCTGCCCGCTCCGGCCGCGGCCCGGGCCGCCGACCAGCTCGCCGCGGCCGGGGTGACGGTCATCTGCCTCCCCCAGGGCGGCTGCTGCGGGGTGGAGGGCCGGGGCACCGCCCCCGTACGGCTGCTGCGGGCGGCCGGGGTGCGGATCGCGGCGGGCAGCGGGGCGCTGCGGGACATCGCGAACCCGGTGGGACGCGGGGATCCGCTGGAGGCCGCCTACCTGCTGGCCTCGCAGAGCGGGATGTGCGCCGACGAGGCGTACGGGGCGGTGTCGTCGGTCGCACGGAAGGCGATGGGGCTGCCGGGGATCCGGGTCGAGGCGGGCTTCCCGGCCGAGCTGCTCGCCGTGCGCGGGGAGCAGCTCTCCGGCGTGCTGTCGCTCGCCTACAGCCGGATCGTGGTGCATCGCGGCCGGGTGGTGGCGCGGACGAGCGCGGTGCGCGAGTACTGCGACTCGGAGACCGTCGTCGCCCTCGGCCTGCCCCGCCAGGGACGGCCGGATTCCGGTCCCTGCGGCGGTCCCTGAGCGCGGCGGCCCGCCGCGGCGTACGGTCGGGACCATGCGCATTGTCATCGCAGGTGGACATGGTCAGATCGCGCTGCGGCTGGAGCGGCTGCTCGCCGCGCGCGGGGATGAGGCCGTGGGCGTCATCCGTAATCCGGAACAGAGCGCGGACCTCCGGGCGGCGGGGGCCGAACCGGTCGTCCTGGATCTCGAATCGGCCTCCGTGGAGGAGGTGGCCCAGGTGCTGCGCGGCGCCGACGCGGCGGTCTTCGCGGCCGGCGCGGGCCCGAACAGCGGCTCGGCGCGCAAGGAGACGGTGGATCGCGGCGCGGCGGTGCTGTTCGCGGACGCGGCCGAACGGGCGGGGGTACGGCGCTATGTCGTGGTCTCGTCGATGGGCGCCGACCCCGGCCACCCGGGCGACGAGGTCTTCGACGCATACCTGCGGGCGAAGGGCGCCGCGGACGTGTACGTGCGCTCCAGGAGCGCACTCGACTGGACGATCCTGCGCCCCGGAATGCTGACGAACGACGCGGGCACGGGGATGGTCCTCCTGACCGCCTCGACCGGCCGCGGCCCGGTGCCGCGCGACGATGTGGCGGCGGCACTGCTGGAGCTGCTGGACACCCCGGCGACGGCGGGGCTGACGCTGGAGCTCATCTCGGGGAACATGCCGGTGTCGGTCGCGGTGAAGGACGTGGCGGGAAACTGAGCCGCACCCCGCGGGGCGGTCCGGCCGGTGGTCACGGCAAGTGGCCCACCGCCCCCGGTCAGCAGCGCGGTGCCGGGCGGACCGTGATGCCGTGGCGCTCCAGCAGGGCGGCGGTGACGCCGTCGCCCTCGCGGAGTTCGCCCGTGAACGTCCCGTCGTAGACCGTGCCACGCCCGCAGGAGGGGCTGCGCGGCATCAGCAGCGCCTCGGTGCACCCGGACCGGCGCGCGGCGTCCAGCGCCCGCCGGGCGCCGTCCACGAACTCCTCCGTCACATCGCACCCGGTGTCGTCGACCACGCGGGCGCGCCCGTCCAGCACGTCGTGGCCGTCGCCGCCGACGATCTCGGCGGGGCGGCGCGGAGTGGGCAGCCCTGCGGCGACCTCGGGGCAGAAGGCGACGGGGCGGCGGTCCGCGACGGCCTCGGCCACGGCGGCGGATTCCTTCCCGCGGCCGTCGAAGCGGCAGGGCACACCGCTCAGGCAGGCGCTGACCAGCACGGATTCCATGTTCACGCCCTTCGCAGCAGAAACCTCGGCAGAAACAAAGAAGGCCCCTGTCCTAGGACAGGGGCCTTGCCATGTGGCGGCGCCAGGGTTCGAACCTGGGTAGGCTGAGCCGGCAGATTTACAGTCTGCTCCCTTTGGCCACTCGGGCACACCGCCAGGGATTGCTGCCGTGAGAACCGCTTTTCGGCGGCGCTCCGTGGCAACGACGTAAACGATACCTGATGCCCGGGGGTGCTCCGCCACCGGATTGATCAGCGGTCCGATCGGGCGTGGGTGGCTAGGCTTTGACCGGTGGCGCGGGGCCGGAAGGCCCACAACCGCCCGTATGCACCCCGTTTCCCAGCACCCCGATACAAGGAGCCACACGTCATGGCCGACTCCAGTTTCGACATCGTCTCGAAGGTCGAGCGGCAGGAGGTCGACAACGCCCTCAACCAGGCCGCCAAGGAAATCTCGCAGCGTTACGACTTCAAGGGCACCGACGCCTCGATCTCCTGGTCCGGCGAGAAGATCCTGATGGAGGCGAACGGCGAGGAGCGGGTCAAGGCGATCCTCGACATCTTCCAGTCCAAGCTGATCAAGCGCGGCATCTCGCTGAAGTCGCTGGACGCGGGCGAGCCGCAGCTGTCCGGCAAGGAGTACAAGATCTTCGCCACGATCGAGGAAGGCATCTCCCAGGAGAACGCCAAGAAGGTGGCGAAGACCATTCGCGACGAGGGCCCGAAGGGCGTCAAGGCGCAGGTCCAGGGCGACGAGCTGCGGGTCAGCTCGAAGAGCCGGGACGACCTGCAGGCCGTGCAGGCGCTGCTGAAGGGCAAGGACTTCGACTTCGCCGTGCAGTTCGTGAACTACCGGTAGCTCCCGGGCGGTTCCCCGGCGGTCCTGCGCCTCGCGGGTGCGGGGTGGTGCGGCGCCTCCCGCTCCGCACCACCCCGCACACGGGATGCGATGTCCGAATACCGCCGGTCGCGGCGCCGCCGGGGACGCAGACTCGACCGTGCCGGACGACGATCCCGTCGGATTCCGGCGGATCGGGCAAGGAGAGGGACGAGTCATGACCATGTACGCAACGGTCGACAGCCCGCTGGGCGAACTGCTGCTGGTCGGCGAGGAGGCCACCGGCGCGGCCGGAGGGGTCGCGCTCGCCTCGATCTCACTGCCCGGCCAGAAGGGTGCCGCGGTCGTCCAGGACGCATGGAGCCACGCGCCGGAGGCCTTCGCGGGGATCGCCGCACAGC
Source organism: Streptomyces sp. NPDC015032 (assembly GCF_043080425.1). Lineage (NCBI taxonomy): Bacteria > Bacillati > Actinomycetota > Actinomycetes > Kitasatosporales > Streptomycetaceae > Streptomyces > Streptomyces sp. NPDC015032. The sequence goes on from NZ_JBIBVN010000004.1 coordinate 180,036, forward strand.
TGCGGGAGTACTTCGAGGGGCGGCTGACCCGTTTCGACATCGTGTACGCGGACGGCCGGGGCACCGACTTCCAGCGTCGGGTCTGGGCGGCGCTGGACACCGTCCCGTACGGGGAGACCATGTCGTACGGCCGGATCGCCGAACGGATCGGTATGCCCGGGGCGGGCGTGCGGGCCGTGGGAACGGCGATCGGGCGCAATCCGCTGCTGATCGTGCGTCCGTGCCACCGGGTGATCGGCGCGGACGGGGCCCTGCGGGGCTACGCGGGCGGCCTGGAGCGCAAGGAACAGCTTCTGGGGCTGGAAGGCGCCCTGGCGGTGCACTGACATGTCCGGGCTCTTTCCGCGACCGCGGACCGTCGTCGCACCGGGGGCCGTGCACGTACCCGAATGGCTGTCGCCGGGGCGTCGGCGGGAGTTGGTGGCCGCCTGCCGGGAGTGGGCGCGGGGGCCCGTACCACTGCGGCACACGGCGCTGCCGGGCGGCGGAGTGATGTCCGTCCGGACGGTCTGTCTGGGGTGGCACTGGCAGCCGTACCGGTACTCGCGTACGGCCGACGATGTGAACGGTTCCCGGGTCGCCGAGTTCCCCGACTGGCTGGCGGAGCTGGGACGGGAGGCGCTGGCCGACGCGTACGGGGACGAGGGGCCGGTCCGGGCGTATGCGCCGGACACCGCCCTCATCAACTTCTACGACGACGCGGCGCGGATGGGTATGCACCAGGACAAGGAGGAGCGGTCGGATGCTCCGGTGGTGTCGCTCAGCATCGGTGCCACCTGCGTCTTCCGCTTCGGGAACACCGAGAACCGCGGAAAGCCGTACACGGATGTGGAGTTGGCCTCCGGCGACCTGTTCGTCTTCGGCGGGCCTTCGCGTTTCGCCTTCCATGGTGTGCCGAAGATCCGCCCGGGAACGGCGGATCCTGCGACGGGGATGCGCCGCGGCCGGCTCAACCTGACCCTGCGTGAGACCGGGCTGGACGCCCACGGCCATGGGCGCTGACGGGCGTCAGCGACGGTCGCGGGAGTTCCCGAAGAGCAGCCGGTAGGCGATCAGCAGGACCAGCGAACCACCGATGGCCGAGACCCAAGTGGCCGTGTCGTAGAAGTCGTTGGATATGGGGCGGTCGAGGAAGCGCGACGATATCCAGCCACCGAGGAAGGCACCGACGATCCCGATGAGGGTGGTGCCGACCAGGCCGCCCGGGTCGCGGCCCGGGAGCAGGAACTTGGCTATGGCGCCGGCAAGCAGTCCCAGAATGATCCAACCAATAATGCTCATGCGTGCGAACCTACCCGTCACTCGTTCCTGATATCCAGGACGCCGCTGCCGGTCCGCCGGTTGCTCCGCACGGCCCGCGGTCCGGGGTCCGCGGTGCGTGAGCGGGCCGCTCCCCGACCGCCCAGGGTCATACGCGGGCGCTGGAATCCGGCCAGGGCGCCATCTCTGCCCCTGGACAATCCCCGTCAGCGGACAATCCCCATCGGCGCGTGTGCCGGGGACCATGACCGGCCCCTCCCGCCCCTCCCGCCCCTCCGGTTCCGGCTCCCGGCGTCCGGGCCCGATACTGGCATTGGGCAGGACCGACGGACGAACGAGACGGAGCACAGCGACCATGAAGCCTCTTCAGTTGATCCTCAACATCCTCTGGGTGGTGTTCTGCGGCTTCTGGATGGCCCTCGGCTACGCGGTCGCGGCACTCATCTGCTTCATCCTCATCGTGACCATCCCCTTCGGCATCGCCTCGATGAGGATCGCGGGCTACGTCCTGTGGCCGTTTGGCCGGACGACCGTGGAACGGCCCGACGCGGGGGCGCCCTCCTGTGTGGGCAATGTGATCTGGCTCGTCTTCGCCGGTTGGTGGCTGGCGCTGGGCCACCTGCTGACGAGCATCCCGCTGTTCGTGTCGATCATCGGCATCCCCTTCGGCTGGGCGAACCTGAAGATGATCCCCATCTCCCTCATGCCGCTGGGGCGAGAGGTGGTCACGACCGACGAGGCGTTCGGAGCACGGTGACACCGGAGGTCCCACGCCGGCGGTGACACCGCAGGTCGGCGGTGCAGCGGGCGGTCCCCCCGATGCGGGGGACTGCTCCGCTGCGCACGGCCGGGGCCGCGAGTCCGGCGAGCGCCCTGCACGAGGACGGCCGGTCGCTCTGCGGCACAGGAGACGCCCCGATGAAGGCCATGCTCCGGATTCTGTTCACCGTTGCTTGCGCCGCAGCCGTCCGCTTCACCGGCTTCGGTGACGGCTCAGAGCCTGGCCGTCCTCACGGCCGATGACCCGCCATCTGCTCCAGTCGGGCGATGCGCTCCGCCATCGGCGGATGCGTCGAGAACATCTTGGACATTCCCTGGCCGGGGCGGAAGGGGTTCGCGATCATCATGTGGCTCGCGGTCTCGATCCTCGGCTCGGGGGGCAGCGGGAGCTGTTTCGTTCCTGCGTCGAGCTTTCGCAGGGCACTGGCGAGGGCCAGCGGGTCGCCGGTCAGCTGGGCGCCCGAGGCGTCGGCCTGGTACTCGCGGGAGCGGCTGACGGCCAGTTGGATGATGGAGGCCGCCAGTGGGCCGAGGATCATGATCATCAGCATGCCCAGGATGCCGGGGCCCTCGTCGTCGTTGGACCGGCCGACCGGAATCAGCCAGGCGAAGTTGACCAGGAACATGACGACGGAGGCGAGCGCTCCGGCGACGGACGAGATCAGGATGTCGCGGTTGTAGACATGGCTCAGCTCATGGCCGAGGACACCGCGCAGCTCTCGCTCGTCCAGGATCTGGAGGATGCCATCGGTGCAGCAGACCGCGGCGTTGCGCGGGTTGCGGCCGGTGGCAAAGGCGTTGGGCGCCTGGGTCGGTGAGATGTAGAGCCGGGGCATGGGCTGGCGGGCGGCTGTCGAGAGCTCGCGGACCATGCGGTAGAGCTGTGGTGCCTCGAATTCGCTGACGGGGCGGGCGCGCATGGCCCTGAGCGCCAGTTTGTCGCTGTTCCAGTACGCGTAGGCGTTGGTGCCGACGGCTACGAGGAGCGCGACGATCAGGCCCGTACGTCCGAAGAAGCTTCCGATGACGATGATGAGTGCGGACAGTCCCCCGAGGAGTACGGCGGTTTTCAGCCCGTTGTGCCGGCGGTGCACGGTACGCCCTCCAAGTGGTGCGGCAGGGGAACCCTTTGCTTGGTGGTCTCCACTCCCTCAGTGGAGCCTCCCGTACAGGTCAACGCCAGGCGAGGAGAGCTAGTTCCCCGGTGTGCGCGGCCGTGGGGCAGGGCCTGTCCGGCCAGGACGGCCCGATGGGACTCTGGGCCGAACGGGTCAGGGCCTGCCCGGGCGTGATGCGCCGGGCAGGCCCTGAGGGGCTGCGCACAGGGCCGTCCCTGCCGGACGGCTCAGCGCTGGGCAGGAAGTCCGGCGATGGCGAGGGCCTCGGGGTCCGGCTTGATCTCGCTGGTGCAGTGGGCGCAACGGGAGGCGATGGCCGGGATCTCGGTGTAGCAGCGGGGGCAGTCGCGCAGGGCGGCCTTGATGTCGACCTTCTCCTCCGTCCTGGAGAAGCGGTTCTGGACCTTCGCCATGGGGACGACGACGCCGAAGTAGAGCACCGCGGCCGTGATCAGGAAGGCGATGGCGGCGGCCAGGAACTTCCCGTACGGGAAGATGGCCCCCTCGATCGAGAACTGCGCCGAGCTGAAGTCGCCGACGGAACCGGTGGCGAGGCCGATCAGCGGGGTGATGAAGGCGGTGCTGAAACCGGTGACGACTGCGGTGAAAGCGGCTCCGACGGCCAGACCGATGGCCATGGAGATGACGTTTCCGCGCAGGATGAAGTCCTTGAACCCGTTCAGCACTGCTCTGGCTCCTCTGGGATAGGGGTGCGTGTGTGGGGATGTGCGGGCATGACCTTGCCCTGTGCGGACCGTCCCCGGCAAACCGATCTTGAGTACGTCAGAAGAGATTCACGGCGGCGAACCTGAGGATCGTCTGCGGAGCGCCGGAGAGCACGACACCGACGACGGCGGTGAGGGCGATCGCGAGCGTGACGGGTGCCGGGGCACGGTGCCCGGCGGGTGCGGGTACGGCGGCGTCCGCGGGTGCGGCCTCGTCCGCCGGGGCCTGGGCCGGGGCCTCTTCGGGGGCCCGGAAGAGCGCCGCGGTCCACTGCAGGTAGTAGTAGAGCGCGATCACCACATTGACGGCCATGACGACCGCGAGCCAGCCGAGTCCCGCGTCGACGGCCGCGGAGAAGACCGTGACCTTGGCGAAGAGGCCGACGATGCCGGGCGGCAGGCCGGCCAGGCAGAGCAGGAAGAACGCCATCGCGAGGGCGGCGAGGGGGCGGGTGGCGTACAGGCCGCGGTAGTCGGAGAGCCGGTTCCCGGGGTTCGTACGGGCGACGAGGGCGGCCACCGCGAAGGCGCCCAGGTTCACGACGGCGTACATGAGGGCGTACGCGACCGTCGAACCGATGTGCTCGTCGCTGGAGTACGCGGCGGCGGCGATCGGCACCAGGAGGTAGCCGGCCTGGGCGACGGACGACCAGGCGAGCAGGCGTACGGCGCTGCGGACGCGGGTGGCGTTCTGGCGCAGGGCAGCGACGTTGCCGATCGTCATGGTGAGCGCCGCGAGGACGGCGAGGGCCGGTCCCCAGACGTCCGCGTGCGCCGGGAACGCGATCACGGTGACGAGGATGAGGCCGGAGAAGCCGACTGCCTTCCCGACGACCGAGAGGTAGGCGGCGACCGGCAGGGGCGCGCCGACGTAGGTATCGGGCACCCAGAAGTGGAAGGGTGCGGCGGCTGTCTTGAAGGCGAAGCCGACCAGAGTGAGGACGACACCCGTCCGGGCGAGGGTGTCGAGCTGTCCCGGTACGTCGTCGAGCCGGGCGGCAATCTCCGTGAGGTGCAGGGTGCCGGTGGCCGCGTACACGAAACTGACACCGAGCAGCATGACGGCGGTGGCGACGACGGAGGAGAGGAAGAACTTCAGCGCGGCCTCGGAGGAGCGCCGGTCGCCGCGCTTGATGCCGACGAGGGCGAAGGCGGGCAGCGAGGCTACTTCGAGGGCGACGACGAGGGTGGCGAGGTCGCGGGCGGCCGGCAGGAGCGCGGCGCCCGACGCGGAGGAGAGCAGCAGGAACCAGAACTCGCCCGCGGGGAGTCTGCGTGTCTCGCCGAGGGAGAGCAGGGCGGTCAGCAGGGCGCCGCCGAGCACGAGGGCCTGGATGACGAGGGCGAAGTGGTCGGCGGTGTAGCTGCAGGGCCCGGTGGCTCCCGTGCCGGTGGTGGCCGCGGTCAGGCAGAAGGTGGAGCGGTCGCCGTCGCGCAGCGGGACGAGGAGGGCGAGTCCGGCGGCGAGTCCGGCCATGGTGACCCAGCCGAGGAGCGGTTTGCGTTCCGCGGGGAGAAAGAGGTCGGCGACCAGGACGATCAGGGCGGCGGCCGCCACGACGACCGGGGGCGCGATCGCGAGCCAGTCGATGGTCTGGACGAGGCTGGTGGTGCTGTCGGCCGCTGTGGTGACGACGGCTGAGGTCACGACTTGCCTCCTGCGAGAAGCTTCTGCACGGCCGGGTCGGTGAGGCCGAGGAGGACGGCGGGCCACAGGCCGGCGAGGACGGTGAGGGCGACGAGCGGGGTCCAGGCGGCGAATTCGTACGTCTGGACGTCGGCGAGCCGCTGCGGCTCCTCCGGCTTCTCGCCCATGCAGACGCGGCGTACGACGATCAGCATGTACGCGGCGGTGAGCAGGGTGCCGAACGCGGCGATCGACATGAAGGTGAGGAAGGCGGGGCGGCTGAGCCCGTCGGCGGGGTCGAAGGAGCCGAACAGGGCGAGCATCTCGCCCCAGAACCCGGCGAGCCCGGGCAGGCCCAGCGAGGCGACGGCCGCGAACGCGAGGAGGCCGCCCAGGCGGGGGGCCCGGCCGTAGAGCGCGGCTCCGGTGGCGCCGGAGAGGGTGTCGAGGTCTGCGGTGCCGTACCGGTCCTTGACCGCGCCGACCAGGAAGAACAGCAGGCCGGTGATGAGGCCGTGGGCGATGTTGGCGAAGAGCGCGCCGTTGACTCCGGTGGGGGTCATGCTCGCGATGCCGAGGAGTACGAAGCCCATGTGGCCGACGGAGGAGTACGCGATCAGGCGCTTGAGGTCGCCCTTGGAGCCGGGGCGTGCCAGTGCCAGGCAGGCGAGAGATCCGTAGACGATGCCGACCACCGCGAAGGCGGCGAGGTAGGGCGCGAAGGTGTGCATCCCGTCGGGGGCGATGGGCAGCAGGATGCGGACGAATCCGTATGTCCCCATCTTCAGCAGGACACCCGCCAGCAGGACCGAGCCGACGGTCGGGGCGGCGGTGTGGGCGTCCGGGAGCCAGCTGTGCAGTGGCCACATCGGGGTCTTCACAGCGAGCCCGAGGCCGATCGCCAGAACCGCGATGACCTGCACGGACGAGGTGAGCCCACGGCCGTTGTCAGTGGCGAGTGCCACCATGTCGAAGGTGCCGCTCTTCAGTCCGATGAGGAGCAGGCCCAGCAGCATGATCACCGAGCCGAGCAGTGTGTAGAGGATGAACTTCCAGGCGGCGGCCTGCTTCTGCGCACCGCCCCAGCGGGCGATGAGGAAGTACATCGGGATGAGCACCATCTCGAACGCCAGGAAGAACAGCAGCAGATCGAGGACGGCGAAGGTCGCGAGGGTGCCGGACTCCAGGACGAGGACGAGTGCGACGAAGGCCTTCGGGGAGGGGCCCGCGGGCGGCTTGAAGTAGCTGTGGAGCGCGCAGAGGAAGGTCAGCAGCGCGGTCAGCACGAGAAGGGGGAGCGAGATGCCGTCGATGCCGAGGTGGATGCGGACGCCGAGTGCCGGGATCCAGCTGATGTCCGTGGTGGCCTGCATCTTCGCCGGGTGGTCGTGGTCGAAGCCGGCGGCCAGCACGATCGCGGCGAGGAGGACCGCTCCGGTGACGGTCACGCCGTGGCGGAGCACGGCCTGGTCGGGGCTGCTGCCCTTCAGCCCGGGAGGGGCGGGCAGCAGAGCGGCGACGGCCCCGATGAGCGGGACGACGACGATGAACGCGAGAAGGAACTGCATCACGGATTCACTGATATCGATCACGGCTCACGACCCGGCGTTGACGTTGGCAAGAACGACGGCGGCGATCGCCAGGACCAGGGAACCCGCGAGCAGTGCGCCGAGGTAGGTCTGCACGTTGCCCGTCTGGGCGCGGCGGACGGCGGTGCCGAGCCAGCGCGCGCCGGTGCCGGAGCCGCGTACGTAGGTGTCGACGACCTCTCGGTCCAGGAAGCGGACGAGGCTCGCCGCGGCCCGGACGGGGCGGACGAACAGCGTCGTGTACAGGGCGTCGAGGTGGAAGCCCGCGGCGGCGTGGCGGTGGAGCGGGCCGAGCAGCAGGCGGCCGGGGTCGGCCGGGTCGGGGGCGTCCCCGTACGCGCCGTAGGCGGCGGTGTGCGCCGACATGGCCTGGGCCTCGACGAGGGCGGGTTCGGCGTCGGGGTGGGCGACGACCGTGCCCACGGGCGTACGGGCGGCGAGGGCCGAGGTGTGGCGCCAGGCACCGTAGGTGACGAGGCCGCCGACGAGGCCGGCGCCTGTGGAGAGGACGGCGGTGGTCAGGGACGGGGCGAGGCTGTGGCCGTCGAACCAGTCGGTGATCGCACCGACGGTCAGTCCGAAGGCGATGGTGGGGACGGCGAGGACCCAGAGGACCGCGGTCATCGCGACGGGCTGCCTGCCGTGGTCGGGGGCCTCGGCGCCGCGGCCCCGGAAGGCGAGGAGCCACAGCCGGGTGGCGTACGCGGCGGTGAGGACGGCGGCCAGCAGTCCGGCGACGAGGACGGTCCAGCCGGCGGCGGCCGGGGCGACGTGCCGGTCCCCGAGTGCGGTGTGCTCGGCGGCGACGAGGACGGCTTCCTTGGAGAAGAAGCCGGCGAACGGCGGGATGGCGGCGAGCGCGAGGAGGGCGACGGTCATCGTCCAGTAGGCGTCCGGGATGCGCTTCGTCAGGCCGCCCATGCGGGACATGGCGGCCAGCGAGTTGGTTCCGGCGGCGTGGATGACGACGCCCGCCGCGAGGAAGAGGACGGCCTTGAACGCACCGTGGGAGAGGAGATGGAAGACGGCGGCCCCGCGGTCGCCGACGGCGAGGGCGCCGGACATGTAGCCGAGCTGGCCGATCGTCGAGTACGCGAGGACGCGCTTGATGTCGTCCTGGGCGAGGGCGGCGATTGCCGACCCGATCATCGTGACCGCCGCCATCACGGCGAGGACGACGAGGGCCGCGCCCGACTGGGCGAAGACGGGAAAGAGCCGGGCCACGAAGTAGATACCGGCGGCCACCATCGTCGCGGCGTGGATCAGCGCGGAGACGGGGGTGGGGCCGGCCATGGCGTCGGGCAGCCAGGTGTGCAGGGGGAACTGCGCGGACTTGCCCGCGACACCCGCGAGGAGCAGCAGGGCGATGAGCGTGGGGTGGTCCAGGCCGCCGTTGGCGACGGCGCCCAGGATGCGGGTGATGCGGAACGAGCCGGTGTCGGCGGCGAGGGCGAACAGTCCGATCAGAAAGGGGATGTCGCCGAGCTTGGTGACCAGGAAGGCCTTGAGGGAGGCGGCGCGGGCCTCAGCCGTCTCCCAGTAGTGGCCGACGAGGAAGTACGAGCAGATGCCCATGATCTCCCAGCCGACCAGGAGCACCATCAGGTCGCCGGAGTAGACGACGAGGAGCATCGCGGAGGTGAAGAGGGAGACGAGGGCCGCGTACGAGGGGTAGCGGGGGTCGTCGCGCAGATAGGCGATCGAGTAGATCTGCACACAGGTCGCGACGAGCCCGACCAGGACGGCCACGAGGACCCCGAAGCCGTCGAGGTGCAGGGCGAGGTCGATCGGGACGGAACCGGTGGGGGTGAGCCGGGTGGCCGCGTCGATGGCCCGTCCGCCGCCCTGGCGGGAGGCGACGAGGACGGCGAGCACGAAGGCGGTGAAGGTCGGCAGTACGGCGAGGGGGCGTACGTAACCGGGAGCAAAGCGGAGCGCGCGAAGCCCCGTCCCGGGGCGGTGGCGGGAGACGGGTGGGCCCAGGAGGAGGCCTGCCGCGGCGCCCAGGAACGGAAGGAGGGGGACGAGGACGGCGAGGGTCGTGGTGGTCACGTGGTGGCCTCTGCCTTCTTTGCCTTCCCTGCCGGAGCAGTGGCCTGGTCTTCGGTGGCCTCGGTGACTTCGGCGCCTTCGGCCTCGTCGCCGGGGAGGGTTTCGGCGGCGTCGGTCTCGGCGGTGTCGCGGAGGCGGTCGACGTCCGAGCTGCCTCGGTTGCGGTAGACGGCGAGGACGATGGCCAGGCCGATGCCGATCTCGGCCGCCGCGATGGCGATGGTGAAGAGGGTGAGGGCCTGGCCGGAGTGCAGGGTGTCGCGGAGCCAGACGTCGAAGGCGACCAGGTTGAGGTTGACGGCGTTGAGCATCAGCTCGACGGACATCAGGACCAGGATCGCGTTGCGGCGGGCGAGCACTCCGTACAGCCCGGTGCAGAAGAGGAGGACGGCGAGCACGGCCGGATAGGCGAGGTGCATCAGCTCTGCTCCTTACCGCGCTTGCGGGACAGGACGATCGCCCCGACGAGGGCGGCGAGCAGCAGGACGGAGAGCGCCTCGAACGGCAGCACCCAGTGCCGGAAGAGGAAGGCGCCGGTCACCTCCGTGGAGCCCTGGGCCGGTCCGCCCAGGTCGATCCAGGTGGTGCGGAAGGCGTCGACGACGACCCAGACGAGCGTGCCGGCGGAGGCGGCCGCCACGCCGAGGGCCACCCAGCGGTTGCCCGAGTCGGCGTCCGGGGAGCGGCCGATGGGGGCCTTGGTGAGCATCAGTCCGAAGAGGAGGAGGACGACCACGGAACCGACGTAGATCAGTACCTGCACCCAGGCGATGAACTCCGCGGTGAGCAGGAGGTACTCGACGGCGAGCCCGCCGAGCGCCGCGACCAGCCAGAGGGCGGCATGCACCAGTTGCCTGGTCGTGACGGTGACGAGGGCCGCGCCGAGGGTGGCGATGCCGACGAGGACGAAAGCGATCTCGATGCCGGTCGGGGAGAGGAAGCCGGAGGGGGCGGAGTGGGCTGCGGCGGTTGCGAGTGTCACTCCTTCCCCTCTTCCTTCCGGTCCTGCTGGATCTGCTGGGCCGCTCGGGCCTGCTGGGCTTCCTGCGCCTCCTCGGCGCGCTGGGCTTCGAGCTTCTCCGCCGTCTTGCGGGCGGCGGCGATCTCCTTCGGCTCCTCGGCGCCCGGGTCGAGCGCGGGCGGTTCCGGCACCGTCCACATCCATGCGCGGAGCTTGTCGCGCTCATGGGTGAGTTCGAGGATGTCCGTCTCCGCGTACTCGAACTCCGGTGACCAGAACAGTGCGTCGAAGGGGCACACCTCGATGCAGATACCGCAGTACATGCAGAGCGAGAAGTCGATCGCGAAGCGGTCGAGGACGTTGCGGCTGCGCTCCCGGCCGCCCGGGACGGCGGCGGGCACCGTCTCCTTGTGGGAGTCGATGTAGATGCACCAGTCCGGGCACTCACGGGCGCAGAGCATGCAGACCGTGCAGTTCTCCTCGAACAGGGCGATGACTCCGCGGGACCGGGGCGGGAGCTCCGGCTGGACGTCCGGGTACTGGGCGGTGACCGTCTTCCTCGTCATCGTGCGCAGGGTGACGGCCAGGCCCTTGGCCAGACCGGAGCCGGGGATGCGGGGCCGGGAGGGCGGGAGCGACGCGGTCATCAGTTGATCGCCACCTTCACGATGCCGGTGAGCGCGATCTGCGCGAGAGCGAGCGGGATGAGCGTGGTCCAGGCGAGCTTCTGGAGCTGGTCCTCGCGGAGCCGGGGGTAGCTCACGCGCAGCCAGATGACGACGAAGGCGAGGACCGCGGTCTTGAGGAGCGTCCAGACCCAGCCGAGTCCGTCGGCGCCGAACGGGCCGTGCCAGCCGCCGAGGAAGAGGACGGTGGTCAGTCCGCTGAGCACGACGATGCCCGCGTACTCGGCGAGCAGGAACAGCGCGAAGCGGAGGCCGGTGTACTCGGTGTACGCACCGAAGATGATCTCCGAGTCGGCGACCGGCATGTCGAACGGCGGGCGTTGCAGCTCGGCGAGTCCGGCCACGAAGAAGACCAGGGCGCCGACGATCTGCCAGGGCAGCCACCACCACTCGAAGGCGTTGAGGATGCCCGGGAGGGAGACGGTGCCGGCCGCCATCGCGACGGAGGCGGCGGCAAGCAGCATCGGCAGTTCGTACGCGAGGAGCTGGGCGGCCGTACGGAGGCCGCCGAGGAGGGAGAACTTGTTGGCCGAGGCCCAGCCCGCCATGAGCGAGCCGAGCACGCCGACGCCCATCACCGCGAGCACGAAGAAGATGCCCGCGTCGACGACCTGGCCGACCGCGCCCTCGCTCGGGCCGATCGGAATGGCGACGAGCACGAGCAGGTACGGGAGCAGCGCGACGGCCGGTGCGAGCTGGAAGATACGGCGGTCGGCCCCGGCCGGGACGATGTCCTCCTTCTGCGCGAACTTCACGCCGTCGGCGACGAGCTGGGCCCAGCCGTGGAAGCCGCCCGCGTACATGGGTCCGAGGCGGCCCTGCATATGGGCCATCACCTTGTGCTCGGTCTGTCCCACGACGAGGGGGAGGACCATGAACACGGCGAAGACGATGACGAGCCGGAGGGCGACGTCGAGTACGTCGTTCACGCGGTATCGCCTCCGGCGGGACGGTCGGGGGTTTCGGTTTCGGGCCGCTCGGGGGCGGGGGGCGAGGGCGGAGTGCCGGGCTGTTCCGGGGCCTCCGGGGCTTCCGGGGCTTCCGGGGCTTCCGGAGTGTCTGGAACGTCCGGGGTGCCGGAGGCGCCGGGGGTACCCCGGTCCGCGGGCGGCTCGGGGGTGGTGTCGAAGGCCGGGCGGGCGTGGTGCCAGGGAGCGTCGGTGCTTCCGGTGCCCGGCTCCGCCGCCCCCGCCCCGGCGCTCGTCCCGGCCCCGGCGCTCGTCCCGGTACCTGTCGTCGGCTTCGTCGCTTCGCGCTGCTGGCTCGCCGAGCCCTGGGAGGCGCTGCGGGTGCGGCGCGGGGGTGCGGGAGGCGTGGTCCCGGCTCCGGCCGCCGGTGCGGCTGTCTCCGACCGCTGCCCGGCCGAGCCCTCGCTCGCGCTCCGGCTTCGGCGTACCGGACGGTCGCCCGCCGCGCGTGCGGCGCGCGCCGGGCGGGACGGGGCGGGCGGGAGCTGGCCCTTCAGCGGGCCCCACTCGTTCGGGTCGGGGACGCCGGGCGGCAGCATCGTGCGCCGCTTCGGGCCGCCGTGCTCCGACTCGCCCGGCTCCTTCGCGCCCGGCCAGGCCTTCGCGACGCGGGCCGCCAGGACGAAGTCCTTGCGCAGCGGGTGGCCCTCGAAGCCCTCGGGCAGCAGCAGCGGCACCAGATGCGGGTGGCCTTCGAAGCCGATGCCGAACATCTCGTGCGTCTCGCGTTCGTGCCAGGCGGCGCCCGCGTATATCCCGATGGCGGTGGGAAGGACGGCCGCCTCGTACGGAACGGTCGTACGGATCAGGAGACGGCGGATCCGGCCCTCGGCCAGGGCCGCGACGTGGACGCAGACCCGGAAGCCGGTGCCCGGTTCGTCGACCGCGCTCAGCCAGTCGAAATAGGTGCAGCCCAGCCGGTCGCGGGCCGTTTCGAGGGCGGCGGTCCAGGAGGCGGCCGGTACGTCGACGGTCAGCAGGTCGTACGCGTACGCGGCCGTCGCCTCCGCGCCGAAGAACTCACCGGCGGCGTCCGGCAGACGGTCGTAGGCGTCGGCGGCGTCGACAGGGGTGCCGGTCATGCGCGGTCCTCCCCCGGTGCCGGCGGGGCGGCGACCAGGCCGCTGCGCAGTGCGGTGGTGGAGGGACGGCTGCCGCCGCCCGTCGCGTACCGGTCGCCCAGCGACTCGCGGGCGATCTTCTCCTGGAGCTTGAGGATGCCCTGGAGGAGCGCCTCCGGCCGGGGCGGGCAGCCGGGCACGTAGACATCGACCGGAATGATCTGGTCGACGCCCTTCGTCACGGAGTACGAGTCCCAGTAGGGGCCGCCGCAGTTGGAGCAGGCGCCGAAGGAGATGACGTACTTGGGCTCGGGCATCTGCTCGTACAGCCGCTTGACGGCGGGAGCCATCTTGTCCGTCACCGTGCCGGAGACGATCATGAGGTCGGCCTGGCGCGGGCCGGGGGCGAACGGGATCACACCGAGCCGGATGAAGTCGTGCCGCGCCATGGAGGCGGCGATGAATTCGATGGCGCAGCAGGCGAGTCCGAAGTTGAAGACCCAGAGGCTGTAGCGGCGGCCCCAGTTCAGGACCACCTTCATCGGCTCGGGAGCCAGGCGCGACAGGACGCCGAGCCGCTTGGGCTCCGGCAGGAACGTCGGAACGGGCTGCGGTTCGGATCCCGCCGCGGGCTCCTGCACCGGTCCCGGCTGCGTCGTGGGCCGGTGCTCGGGGGGCGGAGCGCTCGTCACGTCCATTCGAGGACGCCCTTCTTCCATGCGTAAAGCAGTCCTACGGCCAGGAAACCGAGGAAGATGAACATCTCCACCAGAGTCGTCGCCCCGTATCCGGGTGCGGCGAATACGGTCGCCCACGGGAACAGGAAGATCGAGTCGACGGCGAAGATCACGTACAGGAAGGCATAAACGTAATAACGAACCTGGGTATGTGCCCATCCTTCACCCACCGGGTCCACGCCGCATTCGTACGTCAGGAGCTTCTCCGGTGTGGGAACCACGGGGCGCAGCAGCCGGCCCGCCCCGAAGGCGACGGCGACGAACAGCACACCGATCACGGCGAGCAGTCCGACCACGGAATAACTGTGGAAGTAGTCCGACGCGAGAACGGTCGATTCCGGCAGGTCCGCCACGTCCGTCCCTCGCTCCCTCAAACCCGTTCGACGATCTGTACGCACGGGAGTCTAGGCCCTGTTAAAGAGAGGGTAAGCAGCCGCGTCGGGCAACGGGTGGGGTTATCCCTACTTCACGCCACCCACGAGCCCCATGGCGTGCGCTGGGCACACCCGGCAGGCTGGGGCATATGACCATGAGCCCCCTGCCCGACAACGACCGTCCGCCGTCCGCCCGCTTCGCCCTCGATCGGTGGACGTGGAAGGAGATCGCCTATCTCCTGGCCAACTTCCCCATGGCTGCGGCCGGGTTTCTTTACGCAGTGTTCATGATCGGCGTCGGTGTGGCGCTCTCGGTCACGGTGGTCGGTCTGCCCTTCCTCGCCGCCGGGCTGCACGGTGCGCGGCTGATCGGCAGGGCCGAGCGGGGCCGGGCGCGGGCGATGCTCGGGGTGCAGATCGACGAACCCAGCCCGATGGAGCTGTCCCGCCGGGCACAGGGCTTCTTCCCCTGGCTGTGGTCGAGCCTCAAGGACCCGGTGGGCTGGCGGGCGGTGCTGTACTCCTTCATCCGGCTGCCCTGGGGGGTGCTGACCTGCGCCGTGACGTTGGTGAGCTTCTTCGTGCTGTGGCCGGTGCTCCCCTTCATCACGCGGTTCCTCTCGCATGCCGACCGGGCGATGGTGCGCGGGCTGCTCTCCCCCTCCGACGAGCTGGAGCGCAGGATCGCCGAGCTGGAGTCGGGCCGGGGGGTGGTCGTCGACACGGCCGCCGCCGACCTGCGCCGCATCGAACGCGACCTGCACGACGGCGCACAGGCCCGGCTCGTCGCCCTCGCCATGGGCCTGGGCCTGGCGAAGGAGAAGCTGACGGACGACCCCGAGGCCGCGGCCCGCATGGTCGACGAGGCCCACGGCGAGGTCAAGGTCGCCCTCCAGGAACTCCGCGACCTCGCCCGCGGCATCCACCCCGCCGTCCTCACCGACCGCGGACTCGACGCCGCGCTCTCCGCCATCGCCTCCCGCTGCACCGTCCCCGTCACGGTGGGGGTGGATCTGCCGACGCGTCCGGCGGAGGCGATCGAGGGGATCGCGTACTTCACGGTCTCGGAGCTGCTGCAGAATGTGAGCAAGCACAGCGGGGCGCGCTCGGCGTCCGTGGAGGTGTGGCGGTCGGCGGACCGGCTGCTGCTCCAGGTCACCGACGACGGGCGGGGCGGGGCCCGGATGGACGGCGGTACGGGCATGGCCGGGCTGGCCGAACGGCTGGGCGCCGTCGACGGCCTGTTCGTCCTGGACTCGCCGGCCGGCGGCCCCACGACCGTCACCGCGGAACTGCCCTGGCGGGACCGGGACGCCGACCGGACCACCCAGCACCCCTGAGAGCCTGTCGAGTGACCTCTGATCGGGCGGCCACGCCCTGGCACGCACGCACCAGACCGCGTCCGCTACCCGATCGAAGGTCACCCGACAGGCTCTGAGGGCTGCCCCGCGGGCCCGGCGGCACGTCCATCTGCCGGAGCCGTCCGGGCCCCTCGGGGGTGGGGAAAACCCCCGGTCGAAGAGTGATACCGCCCTCATGGTGCGCGGGCCCGCGCACCGACACCCTTGATGTACCAGCCGAACCCCCGGAACCCGGAACCGCGAAGCCGCCCCCGGAATCCGGAACCGTGAAACCGCCGGAGAAACCGGCTCCCCGAGACGAAACGGACAGCATCCATGGCCACGGCGTACGGACCGGACACTCGGGATCACCAGGGGTCCGGAGCCGGTTTCGGGGACCGTCCCCCGGTGAAGCACTTCTTCCCCGCCGCGCTGCGCGCGCCGCTGGAGGGCAGGACCTGGCGCGAGTTCGGCTATCTGCTGCTGAGCCTGCCGATCAGCGTGATCCTGTTCGGTCTCTCGATCGCCCTGACGGCGCTGGGTACCGGCCTGCTGATCACCTTTCTCGGCGTCCCGGTCCTGGCCGGCACGCTGGCGATGTGCCGCGGTTTCGGCGTACTGGAGCGGGCCCGGGCACGCGGGCTGCTGGGGCTGACCGTGGCCGAGCCGGCGCCGGTGCGCGGCAGGACCGGCGGTCTGATGCCCTGGGTGGGCGCGGTCCTGAAGAGCGGGGTGTCCTGGCGGCATCTGCTCTACGCGCTGCTGCACTTCCCGTGGGCGGTTTTCGCCTTCACCGTGTCGCTGACCTTCTGGTCGTGCGGGTGGGCCACCTTCACCTACCCGCTGTGGCAGTGGATCTTCCCGGCGGCCATCGGGACCGGCGGCATCCAGCTGTACGGCGACGACCACCACCAGATCTACCTCGACTCCCCCGTCGAGCTGGCCGCGACCAGCGTGTGCGGTCTGGTGGTCGTCCTCATCACCCCGTGGATCATCCGTGGCCTGACGAGCGTGGACCGGGTGATGGTGGCCGGGCTGCTCGGGCCGTCCCGGCTGGCGACGCGCGTCTCGGAGCTGGAGTCGGACCGGGGGGTGGTCGTCGACACGGCCGCCGCCGACCTGCGCCGCATCGAACGCGACCTGCACGACGGCGCACAGGCCCGGCTCGTCGCCCTCGCCATGGATCTGGGCCTGGCGAAGGAGAAGCTGACGGACGACCCCGAGGCCGCGGCCCGCATGGTCGACGAGGCCCACGGCGAGGTCAAGGTCGCCCTCCAGGAACTCCGCGACCTCGCCCGCGGCATCCACCCCGCCGTCCTCACCGACCGCGGACTCGACGCCGCGCTCTCCGCCATCGCCTCCCGCTGCACCGTCCCCGTCACGGTCGAGGTGGACCTGGCGTCCCGGCCCGCCCAGGCGATCGAGGGGATCGCGTACTTCACGGTCTCGGAGCTGCTGCAGAACGTGAGCAAGCACGCGCGCGCGACCAGTGCGTCGGTCGACGTGTGGCGGGTCGCGGACCGGCTGATGCTCCAGGTCACCGACAACGGACGCGGCGGCGCCGACATGTCGTCGGGCAGCGGGCTGGCCGGGCTGGCCGAACGGCTGGGCGCGGTGGACGGCGTCCTCGTCGTGGATTCCCCGCAGGGCGGTCCGACGCGGATCACGGCCGAGCTGCCGTGGCGCGGCTGACCGCACCCGCACGGGACCGCGACCGGAACCCCCAGGTCCGCGGCCCTCTCCACGCTCTCTCGTCCCCGGCCGCCGTACCGGCTCGAAATCGAGCCGGTACGGCGGCCGGGGACACAGCACTGCCGATACTGGGATGCTGGAGACGTACGAGCGGGACCAGCGAGCAGTGGGGGATAGAGCGTCATGGTGGAGGACAGGGTGCGAGTAGTCATCGCCGAGGATTCGGTACTGCTTCGGGAAGGGCTCACCCGGCTGCTGACCGATCTCGGGCATGACGTCGTCGCCGGAGTCGGGGACGCCGAGGCGCTGATCAAGACGGTGCACGATCTCGCGGGACAGGACGCGCTGCCCGATGTGGTGGTCGCCGACGTACGGATGCCGCCCACCCACACCGACGAGGGTGTGCGGGCGGCGGTGCGGCTGCGCAAGGACTATCCCGGGATCGGGGTCCTGGTCCTTTCGCAGTACGTCGAGGAGCAGTACGCCACCGAGCTGCTGGCCGGATCCAGCCGGGGTGTCGGGTATCTGCTCAAGGACCGGGTCGCCGAGGTCCGGGAGTTCGTGGACGCGGTGGTCCGGGTGGCGCAGGGCGGCACGGCGCTGGACCCGGAGGTCGTGGCCCAGCTGCTGGGCCGGAGCCGTAAGCAGGACGTCCTGGCCGGGCTGACGCCGCGCGAGCGCGAGGTGCTCGGCCTGATGGCGGAGGGGCGGACCAACTCCGCGGTGGCCAGGCAGCTGGTGGTGAGCGACGGTGCCGTGGAGAAGCACGTCAGCAATATCTTCCTGAAGCTCGGCCTGTCCCCCAGTGACGGGGATCACCGCCGGGTACTGGCGGTACTGACCTATCTGAACTCCTGATCGACTGACACTCTGTCAGGTACCTGGTGAGGGCCGGTGCGGAAGCGCCATGCCCCCCTGGCCGGCCGCCGCGGCGGCCGGCCAGGGGGCCTAGAACCAAAGAATGAGCGCACAGCGTCATCGTCGAACGGCTGGGGGGCTTGCAAAGCATGACAAACCGGTATCGAATCGCGTCTCAAAACGACGTCCACCATATGACCGGTCCAGGGAAGGCGACCCTTACCGTCGTAGGGTGGGCCTTGGGACCGTCGGCGGGCCGGCCGGTCCCGAGCCGCCGCCCCGAGGGAGGTCCAGTTCAGTGACCAGCCAGGTCAGTAGCCCAGCCGGACAGGCCGATGAGGCCAGCGAGGCGCTCGTCGGGGGACAGCGTGCCCCCGGTCCCGGTCATGCGGGCGCCGGCGAGAAGGAGATCCGCCGTCTCGACCGGGTGATCATCCGTTTCGCGGGTGACTCCGGAGACGGTATGCAGCTCACCGGTGACCGGTTCACCTCGGAGACCGCGTCCTTCGGGAACGATCTCTCCACGCTGCCGAACTTCCCCGCCGAGATCCGCGCCCCCGCAGGCACCCTGCCGGGGGTTTCGTCGTTCCAGCTGCATTTCGCCGATCACGACATCCTGACCCCGGGCGACGCACCGAACGTCCTGGTCGCGATGAACCCGGCCGCCCTCAAGGCCAACATCGGCGATGTGCCGCGCGGTGCCGAAATCATCGTGAACACCGATGAGTTCACCAAGCGCCCGATGGCGAAGGTCGGCTACGCGACCAGTCCGCTGGAGGACGGCTCGCTGGAGGCGTACAGCGTCCATCCGGTGCCGCTGACCACGCTCACGATCGAGGCGCTGAAGGAGTTCGGGCTCTCCCGCAAGGAGGCCGGGCGCTCGAAGAACATGTTCGCGCTCGGGCTGCTGTCCTGGATGTACCACCGCCCGACCGAGGGGACCGAGGCATTCCTTCGCGCCAAGTTCGCGAAGATGCCGCAGATCGCCGAGGCGAACGTGACCGCGTTCCGGGCCGGGTGGAATTTCGGGGAGACGACGGAGGACTTCGCCGTCAGCTACGAGGTGGCACCCGCCTCGCAGACCTTCCCGACGGGTACGTACCGCAACATCTCCGGGAACCTGGCGCTGTCCTACGGGCTGATCGCGGCGAGCCGGCAGGCGGATCTGCCGCTCTACCTGGGCTCCTACCCGATCACCCCGGCCTCCGACATCCTGCACGAGCTCAGCAGGCACAAGAACTTCGGCGTACGCACCTTCCAGGCCGAGGACGAGATCGCGGGCATCGGCGCCGCGCTGGGCGCCGCGTTCGGCGGGTCGCTCGCGGTGACGACGACGTCCGGGCCCGGGGTGGCCCTGAAGTCGGAGACCATCGGGCTGGCCGTCTCCCTGGAACTGCCGCTGATCGTCATCGACATCCAGCGCGGCGGCCCGTCCACCGGTCTGCCCACCAAGACCGAGCAGGCCGACCTGCTCCAGGCGATGTACGGGCGCAACGGCGAGGCCCCGGTCCCGGTCGTGGCCCCCAGGACCCCGGCGGACTGCTTCGACGCCGCGCTCGACGCCGCCCGGATCGCGCTGACGTACCGCACCCCGGTCTTCCTTCTCTCCGACGGCTATCTCGCCAACGGCTCCGAGCCGTGGAAGATCCCCGAGGTCGACGAACTCCCCGACCTGCGCGTCCGGTTCGCCACCGGCCCGAATCACGAACTGGCCGACGGCACCGAGGTGTTCTGGCCGTACAAGCGCGACCCGGAGACCCTGGCCCGCCCGTGGGCGATCCCCGGCACCCCCGGCCTCGAACACCGCATCGGCGGCATCGAGAAGCAGGACGGCAGCGGCAACATCTCCTACGACCCCGCCAACCACGACTTCATGGTCCGCACCCGGCAGGCCAAGATCGACGGCATCGAGGTCCCGGACATCGAGGCCGACGACCCCGACCAGGCGCGCACCCTCGTCCTGGGCTGGGGCTCCACCTACGGCCCCATCACCGCCGCCGTCCGCCGGCTGCGCGCCGCCGGACAGCCCATCGCCCAGGCCCATCTGCGCAACCTCAACCCCTTCCCGAGGAACCTCGGCGAGGTGCTGAAGCGTTACGAGAAGGTCATCGTGCCCGAGATGAACCTCGGCCAGCTGGCCACGCTCATCCGGGCCAAGTACCTGATCGACGCGCGCAGTTACAACCAGGTCAACGGTATGCCGTTCAAGGCCGAACAGCTGGCGACGGCTCTGAAGGAGGCCATCGATGCCTGACACCAACGAACTCCTCCAGCTGGTGCCCAAGGCCGAGGCCGAGCAGTCCATGAAGGACTTCAAGTCCGACCAGGAAGTCCGCTGGTGCCCCGGCTGCGGCGACTACGCGGTCCTCGCCGCCGTCCAGGGCTTCATGCCCGAGCTCGGCCTGGCGAAGGAGAACATCGTCTTCGTCTCCGGCATCGGCTGCTCATCCCGCTTCCCGTACTACATGAACACCTACGGGATGCACTCCATCCACGGCCGCGCGCCGGCCATCGCGACCGGACTCGCCTCCTCCCGCCGCGACCTGTCCGTCTGGGTCGTCACGGGCGACGGCGACGCCCTGTCCATCGGCGGCAACCACCTCATCCACGCCCTGCGCCGCAACGTGAACCTCAAGATCCTCCTCTTCAACAACCGGATCTACGGGCTCACCAAGGGGCAGTACTCCCCCACCTCCGAAGTCGGCAAGATCACCAAGTCGACGCCGATGGGCTCGCTCGACGCCCCCTTCAACCCGGTGTCCCTGGCCATCGGCGCGGAGGCGTCCTTCGTCGCCCGCACCATCGACTCCGACCGCAAGCACCTCACCGGTGTGCTGCGAGCGGCGGCCGACCACCCGGGCACGGCACTGGTGGAGATCTACCAGAACTGCAACATCTTCAACGACGGCGCCTTCGAGGTCCTCAAGGACAAGGACCAGGCACAGAACGCGGTGATCCGGCTGGAGCACGGGCAGCCGATCCGCTTCGGCGCGGACAACGACAAGGGAGTCGTACGCGACCCGGCCACCGGCGACCTCGAGGTCGTCGCGGTCACCGAGGAGAACCAGTCGCAGATCCTCGTCCACGACGCGCACGCCGCCAGCCCCACCACGGCCTTCGCACTGTCCCGCCTCGCCGACCCCGACACCCTGCACCAGACCCCCATCGGGGTGCTGCGCAGCGTCGAGCGGCCCGTCTACGACGCGCAGATGGCCGAGCAGCTCGACACCGCCGTCGAGAGAGACGGCAAGGGCGACCTGGCCGCGCTCCTCGCGGGCAACGACAACTGGACCGTCGTCGGCTGAACACTGCGGCTGCCCGATGCTTTCTCCGTCGCCGGACGGGCTGATTTTCGGCCCGTCCGGCGATTGCGTCCGGGGGCGTGGCCGGCCACCGCGCACCATGTGGCCATGACCCTGGACCGCCCCGCGTACCGCATCAAGACGCGTCTGCTCGGCAAGGCACTCACCACCGAGCGCATCAGCGAGGAGAAGCTGAACAACCGGACGGCGCTCGGGGTGCTCGCCTCCGACTGCGTCAGTTCGACCGCGTACGGCTCCGAGGAGATGCTCCGGGTCCTCGTACCCGTCGTCG
This sequence comes from Streptomyces sp. NPDC015032, assembly GCF_043080425.1. Taxonomy (NCBI): domain Bacteria; kingdom Bacillati; phylum Actinomycetota; class Actinomycetes; order Kitasatosporales; family Streptomycetaceae; genus Streptomyces; species Streptomyces sp. NPDC015032. Next base: position 201,458 of record NZ_JBIBVN010000004.1, read on the forward strand.
GTGCCGCGGCCTTCACCCTGCTCATGCCGGTGACCGGCGCGATCCTGCTGGTGCTGCTGCTCCTGACGCTCTGCTACAGCGATGTCGTGATGATCTACACCCGGGCGGGCGGGTCGTACGTCGTCGCCCGGGAGAACTTCGGGCCGAACGTCGCGCAGATCGCCGCCGTGGCGCTGCTCGTCGACTACATCGTCACCGTCGCCGTGCAGGTCTCGGCCGGTACCAACGCCCTGATCTCGCTCGCCCATCTGGCCGGCGGCAGCTTCACCGGCCTGGACCATCTCCAGCTCCCGGTCTCCGTCGCCGTCATCGTGCTGCTCGCGTACGGGAATCTGCGCGGGGTCCGCGAGGCGGGCCGGGCCTTCGCGCTGCCCGCCTACCTCTTCATGGCCGCGGTCGGCCTCGTCCTCCTCGTCGCCGCGCTGCGCGGGCTCACCGGCGAACTGCCGCGCGCCGATCTGCACGCCGACGGGGTCGTGCCGCTCGGCACCCCGGGCAGCGGCTGGCTCTACGGCGCCTCGCTCTTCATCGTGCTGCGCTCGTTCGCCAACGGCGGCTCGTCCCTCACCGGGCTCGAAGCGATCTCCAACGGCATCTCCGCGTTCCGCGAACCCCAGGGCCGCAACGCCCGGCGCACCCTCATCGCCATGAGCGCGGTCCTCGGCACCCTGGTGCTGGGCGTCTCCACGCTGGCGCACTTCACCCACGCGGTCCCGTACATCGACGGCACCCCGACCGTGATCGCGCAGGAGGCCCATCTCGCGTTCGGCGACGGACCGGTCGGCACGGCCGGGCTGGTCTTCGTACAGCTGGCGACCGCGCTGATCCTCTACACCGGCGCCAACACCCCCTTCACCGGCTTCCCCTATCTCGCCAGCTTCGTCGCCGAGGACCGGTTCCTGCCCCGGGTGCTGACCCGGCGCGGGCACCGACTGGCGTTCTCCAACGGCATCATCTCGCTGACCGTCGTCTCGCTGGCGCTGCTGCTGGCGACCGGCGCCAGCGTGGACAGGCTGGTGGCGCTGTACGCGATCGGCGTGTTCACCGCGTTCACCATGGCCGGGGCCGGCCTCACCGCGTACCACCTGCGGCGCCGGGAACCGCACCGCAGGCTGAAGATCGCGGTCAACGGGCTCACCGCGGTCATCTCGGCCGCCGTGGTGCTGATCTTCGCCGTCACGAAGTTCACCGAGGGAGCCTGGCTGGTCGTGGTGGTCTTCCCGCTCGGGGTCTGGGCGCTGACGCGGATCAACCGCGAGTACCGGCACGAGGCGGCGGCGCTGCAGAGCATCCAGGCCCCGGGCGCCGACCGGCCGCGGTTCCGCCGCCATCTGGTCTTCGTGCTGGTCGAGACGCTCGACCTGGCGGCGCTGAAGGCCCTGCGGTACGCCCATGAGCTGCGCCCGGACGAGATCCGGGCGGTGCACTTCGCGATCGACGAGGCGTACGGCAGGCGGCTGGCCGCCCGGTGGGAGGCGACGGCCGCCACCTCCGTCTCCCTGGAGCTGGTGGAGTGCCCGGACCGTCGGCTGCGCCACGCGATGAAGGAGCTCGCGTCCCGCACGACGGAGGACGGGAACACCTGGCTGACGGTGCTGGTACCCCGGCGCACGTACAGCAACGTGCTCGGGAAGCTGCTGCACCGGGGCACGGGCGAGCAGATGGCGAAGACGCTGGCGCAGCTGCCGCACGTGGCGGTGACGATCCTGCCGTTCGACGTCTCACGGGCGCTGCGGACGCTGGAGGAGGGGCGAGCACCTCAGCCGGACTGACCGCCCGCCGGCTGTTCTCCGCCGGCCGGCCGTACGCCGGCGACCTGGCCCGGCCGATCGGCCGGCCGACGACGACGCTCGCCGAGACCGTCGCCACCGCGGTGGCCGGAGCGTGACTCCGGCCCCTCCTCCCCCTCACGCCTCAGAGGCCCTCTTGTCATGACCGTATGACGATACGGCTATGACATCGGGCCCTCCCGGCGCTACCGTCGTGCAGTCGACGGAGCGAGGGACGCGGAGCGCCGACACAGACACACCAGGAGGGGCCCGTGAAAGGGACGAATGAACAGCGGGCCGGACTGCTGTCCGGTATCGGCGCCTACGGCCTGTGGGGCATCGTCCCCCTGTTCTGGCCGCTGCTGAAACCCGGCGGCGCGATCGAGATCCTCGCCCACCGCATGGTCTGGTCCCTCGGGGTCGTCGGCATCGCGCTGCTGGTGCTGCGCCGCTGGTCCTGGATCGGCGAGCTGATCCGGCAGCCGAAGAAACTCGGCCTGATATCGGTCGCGGCGGCCGTGATCACGGTCAACTGGGGCCTGTACATCTGGTCCGTGAACAGCGGTCACGTGGTCGAGGCGTCGCTCGGCTACTTCATCAACCCGCTGGTCACCATCGGCATGGGCGTGCTCCTCCTCGGCGAACGGCTGCGCCCCACGCAGTGGGTGGCGGTCGGCACCGGTGTCGCGGCGGTGCTGGTCCTGGCGATCGGTTACGGACGGCCGCCCTGGATCTCGTTGACGCTGGCGTTCTCCTTCGCGACGTACGGCCTGGTGAAGAAGAAGGTCGACATGGGCGGCCTGGAGTCGCTCACCGCCGAGACCGCCGTGCTGTTCGTGCCCGCGCTCGGCTATCTGCTGTGGCTGGGCGCGCGGGGCGAGTCGACGTTCACCTCCGAGGGCCCCGGCCATGCGCTGCTGCTGGCCTCGACGGGCATCGTCACGGCCATACCGCTCGTCCTGTTCGGGGCGGCGGCGATCCGCGTGCCGCTCTCCACGCTGGGCCTGTTGCAGTATCTGGCGCCGGTCTTCCAGTTCGTCCTCGGCATCCTGTACTTCCACGAGGCGATGCCGCCGGAGAGGTGGGCCGGCTTCGCCCTGGTGTGGCTGGCGCTCACCCTGCTGACGTGGGACGCGTTCCGGACGGCGCGGCGGACGAGGGCTCGGGCGCAGACCGCCGCGGCACGGCTGGCGACCCGGCCGACGCGGCAGACACCACCGGCCGGGGATTCCGCTTCGGCCTCCCCCGGCGCAGCCCCGAGGCAGTGACCAGCACCCCGGCCGCCACCATCACCACCGGCACGACGAGCGCCGCCCGATAGGCCGCCAGGGCGGCTCCGGGCGAGCCGTCCGCACCTGCCGACGCGATCCCGTACACCGCCGTCACCGCCGAGATCCCGACGGGAGCACCGACACGAGATCGCTGCGGCCCGCGCCACCTACGACGCCCGCGAGACCGCCGCAGATATTTAGTTACCAGGTTGCTTTTTTAACTTGGTTGCGTTTCCCTGGAGATCCACGGAACGCAACCGAGGAGTCCGCATGTCCACACCCCCGCCCACCGCCCAGGTACTGATCGTCGGCTCGGGCCCGACCGGCCTGACCCTGGCCTGCGACCTGGCCCGCCGCTCCGTCGACGTACGGATCATCGACAAGTCACCGGAATTTCCGCGCAGTTCGCGGGGCAAGGGCCCCAACCCCCGCTCCCTGGAGGTCCTGGCGGATCTCGGGGTCGTGGACCGGGTCCTGGCGGCGGGCTCGGCTCCGCTGCCCATGCGCAAGTACCGCGACGGGCTGCCGGTCGCCGACGCCGACCCGTTCGAGGCGTCGCACCCGACGCCGGACGCCCCGTACGACCGGCCGTGGCTGATCGCCCAGTGGCGGCTGGAGGAGATCCTGCGGGACCGCCTGGCGGAGTACGGCGTGCAGGTCGAACTGGGCGCGGAGGCAACCGGGCTGGCGACGGGGCCCGACTCTGTGACGGTCGCCCTCGCCGACGGCCGGAGCCTCGCGGCGCGGTACGTGGTGGGGTGCGACGGCGGCCACAGCGCGGTACGCAAGCTGCTCGGTGTCCCGTTCGAGGGGAAGACGGCCGAGGAGCAGATGATGGTCTGCGGGGACGTGGAGGCGGACGGCCTCGACCGCGGCTACTGGCACCAGTGGTTCGACGAGGACGGCGCCGTGCTGCTGTGCCCGATCCCGGGTACGCGGTCGGGCTGGTGGTTCCAGGCCGGGCCGGAACGGGACCGGACGGGAGCGCCCGTACCGCCCTCTCTGGAGAGCTTCCGCCGGCTCTTCGCCAAGCACACCGGACTGCCGGGCAGCCACCTGTCGCGGGCCGACCTGCTGTCCACGTACCGGGTCAACGAGCGCCTGGCCGACCGCTACCGGGTGGGTCGCGTCCTGCTGGCCGGCGACGCGGCCCATGTGCACTCCATCGCGGGCGGGCTGGGCATGAACACCGGGATCCAGGACGCGTTCAACCTGGGCTGGAAGCTCGCCCGGGTCGTCACTGGCGCGGCGGATCCGGCCCTGCTGGACACGTACGAGGAGGAGCGGCTGCCGGTGGCCTCCTGGACGCTGGACATCACCTCCGAGCGCCTGCGGGCCACCCTCGAAGCGATCAGGCGGCCGGGCGGCGGCCTGGACACGGCGGTCACCGCGGAAACCACGGGCCTGACCCGCGGCTACCACTGGAGCTCGCTCTCCCCCGCGGGCTCCACCACCCGCCTGCGGGCGGGCGACCGCGCCCCGGACGCCCCCTGCCACGACGCCGGAACGGGCGCACCGGTCCGCCTCTTCGAGGCGTTCGCCGGACCGCACTTCACCCTGCTGGGCTTCGGCCCGGGCACGGCGGACGCGCTACGGGCGACGGAGGCGGCGTACGGCGACGCGGTGCGGGTGTACGGGGTGGGCGCGGACGGCCCCGCCGGCCTGACCGACGAGGCGGGCCATGCCCGTACGGCGTACGGCATCGAGCCGGGCACCGACACCCTCGTCCTAGTCCGTCCGGACAACCATGTGGGACTGATCGCACCGGCGGCGGACAGCCGGGCGGTCGGGGCCTACCTGGACCACCTGAGCGATACGGCATTCAGGCGGCTCTGAGCGCGTCGCGCCGGGCAATCCCGGAACTACTACCCGCTTATATTTTCCTGATATTTATGAGCCGATCCACGCACACGTCCGGGAACTCCCGCGTGCTCCTGCGCACCGCCGTCGCGGCCCTGTCCACGCTGTCCTTCCTCGCGTTCGGGACCTCACCCACCGCCCACGCGAACGCCGGCGTGGACCGGGCCCGCCCGCCCGGCCCCGATTCCCCGCACCGCGTCCACGTCATCGAGGCATGCCCGCAGCCCCACTCCCCCGGCCCCTGGTCCATGGCCTCGTGACCACGGGGATGGCCCTCCTCAGTCAGTCGCGGAGTGCCGGGCGCGGTGGGCCCGTACCTTGTGGAGGTTTCCGCAGCGCTCCATCGCGCACCAACGCCGCCTGCCCGGCCGGGAGGTGTCGACGAAGAGCAGCTTGCACATCTCGGAGCCGCATTCGCGGACACGGTCGGCGTACGGACCGGTGAACAGCTCCACCGCGTCACGGGCGACGGTCGACAGAAGGGCGCTCCCGGTGGCGTCAGGGGCCCACGCGAGGCGGCCGGAGCCGATGTCGACCCGGGGGACGAGCGGGGGCCCGGCCGCCACATCGTTCACCGTGGCGAGGTGGGCCGGGGCGAGGGGGCGGCCGTGCGCACGGGCGACGGCCAGAGTCCACAGGGCGGCGCGCAGTTCGTGCGCGCGGCGCAGCTCCGCCGCGCTCACCGAGAGGCACAGGCCATCCGGCAGCCGGCTCTCGCCCGCCCATCTCACCAGGTCGGCGGGGGTGTGCAGCACTTCGTACGCGGCGTACCGGGTGCGCACCACCTCGTGCGCCCGGTCCGACGCATACCCGCCGGTGGGCAGCAGCTCCAGGCACAGGGCGCCGGGATCGAAGCGGTAGGGGCGGCCCTCCGGTGTATGGAGGATCAGGCCCGGTGTGCCCTGCGCCGACTCGATCACGTAACCACTGTAGAAGGTTTCCATGACCCCGGAACAGAAGGGTGACAGCACGGAGCCCCGCCCTGAGCCACGGGGGCAAACCCGGCCTGGCATCAAGGACTTGGTGTGGGTCAGGATGGCCGGGTGAACGATGACATCGCACAGCCCGCTCTGCGTCCGGTCCGGGGAGCGGCGCGTTGCGCGGTCGCCGGCCTCGTCCTCGCCGGCGCCGCCTGGGCGGCGCGGGCCGTATGGCAGGTCCGGCTTGCCACTGCGGGGCTGCCGCCTTCCGGGCCGCCGGACCAGGGCGACGGCTGGCACCGCCCGCTGACCGGGCTGGAGGACGCCTACCACAGCGTCAGCACCCTGGGGGATGCGTCAACGCTCCTGTGCGCCGCCGCCTTCCTCGTATGGCTGTCGCGCATGAGGGACAACGCGCGCGTCCTTTCGGGCCAGGCGCCGCGCTACGCCTGGCCATGGGTCTACGCGGGCTGGATCGTCCCCGTCATGAACCTGTGGGTGCCCCGCGGGATCGTCGCGGACGTCCACCACCAGAGCGCCCCGGGCGAACCGCTGCCGCGGGCCGTGAACTGGTGGTGGGGGCTGTGGCTGGCCGGAATGGTGAGCGGACTGGGGCTGATGTCCACCGGCTCCACGGACGACATCATCGAGCGCGCCTACACGTCCGTGCGGCTCCTGTTGCTGGTCGACGCAGCCGTCGTGGCCGCGGCCGTGGCAGGCATCGTCGTGGTCCGTGCACTCACCGCCGTGCAGCAGGAACGCATGGCTGCGGCAACAGGGCACTGAGAAAGCCCTGCGGCACGGCACTGACCCGGCACTCCGGCGGAGACCACGGCGCTTCACCCGCCGCCGGACGGCGCCGCTCTCTTACTGAAGGAGCCTCAACTCTGTTCGCCTCCGGGGAGGTTGCGCAGACAGGCGTGCTCCGCGACGAAAGGCTCCCGGTGCCCGGGGAACTCCGGCGAACGGACCTACGGGTGAGGGCATGAGGCATCAGGCGGATACCTGACACCCGTACACCTCCCTGGTAGCGTCCACGGCATGTCTGCTGCTTCGTGCGCGGCCGCTTGCGCCGCGGTGACCAGGACGTCCCGCTAGCGGCGGGGCGTTCGACTCACCCACTCCTCCTGGACGTCCAGCCGCTTCGTGATCAGACCGGAGCGGCACATTCGTGCTGCTCGGAGCTTCCTCTGAGCAACGGAGCACCTGATGCTTCCAGGCATCCTTTCTTCACGCGGGCACAGCCCGTCCCCTGCACGCGCATGGCTGGTGCTGTGCGCGCTGTCCATGCTGCAGTTCTTCGTCGCGGTCGACGTGACCGTGGTCAACATCGCCCTGCCCTCGATCGGCGCCGACTTCGACGTCGACGGGCACGCTCTGACCTGGGTCGTGGTCGGGTACACGGTCGCCGGTGGCGGGATGCTGATGCTCGGTGGCCGACTGGGCGACCTGCTCGGGCGCAGGCGCGTACTGCTGCTCGGCAGCGGCCTGTTCGGCATCGCGTCGCTACTGGCGGGCCTGGCCCCCACGTTTGCGCTGCTGGTGGTCGCGCGCCTGCTGCAGGGCGCCGGTGAGGCCATCGCGCTGCCTGCCGCGATGGCCACCATCGTCCTGATGTTCCCCGAAGGTCCGCGCCGGTCGCGGGCCCTGAGCGTGTGGGCGGCGGTGGCCAGCTGCGGTCTCGTGCTCGGATTCTTCCTGTCCGGAATCATCACCGCCCACCTGGGATGGCGGTGGATCTTCCTGGCCTCGGTCCCGTTCCTCCTGGTCGTGCTGCCGGCAGCCGTCCTCCTGGTCGGGGGTGGCCGGCCCGTGGCCGAGGACGCCCCGCCGCTGGACCTTCCCGGCGCGCTGCTGCTGACCGCCTGCCCGCTGCTGTTCGCCTTCGGCGTGGTCGAGGCCGGTGAACCCGGAACGCCCGCATGGGTGGTCCCGGGGGCGCTGGCCGGGGCGGTGGCCGCCGGGGCCGGGTACGTGCGGGTCGAGGCACGCTCACGCAACCCGCTGCTGCCACGGCGCTTCTTCGCCAACCGCACGCGTGTGGCGGCCAACCTGGCCACGATGCTGCTGAGCGGGGCGTTGTCGACCTCGTTCCTGCTGTTCACCTTCTATCTGCAGGACCGGTTGGGCATCGGCCCGCTGGGAGCGGGCCTGACGATGCTGCCTCTGGCGGTCTCGCTGATCACGTTCTCCATGCTCGTGCCTCGTCTGCTGGGCCGCTGGGGAGCACGCGCATGTGTGCTTGCCGGCATCGGGTTCACCGCGGCCGCGATGGCCGCGATCGCGCTCGTCTCGGCCCTTGAGGCAGGCGGGGTGGCGATGGTCCCGGCCATGCTCCTGATCGCGGCCGGGATGGGGTTCGGCATCGTGGGGCTGCAGTACGTCGCGGTCAGCGGCGTCACCGAGGACGACGCCGGGATCGCCTCGGGCGTCCAGCGCGCGGCTGACCAGCTGGGCGGTGCGACCGGGGTGGCAGTCTGCGTCGGGATCGGGTTCGCTCCGGCCCTGCATTCCCTCGATCCGTTCCTGGTTGCCACCCTGCTGGCCTTCGTGGGGCTCGCGGCCGGTGCGGTCGTGGCCTGGCGCATGCCCGCGCCCACCCCCGCAGCGGACCTGCGGGAACAGACCGGGTGATCTACGCCCCGCCGGGGTGTGCCGCCCCGATTGCCACGGCGGCGCACCCCGGCGGGACTTGCCGGCGTTCGCCGTCGACGGCCCACGCACGCAACTCGGCCGGTGCGTCAGCCATGGACGGTCAACTGCCCGTCACCCGCGTGCACCTCGGCGAGGTACTGATCCGGGGCCGGTTTCACTCACACTCCGCCCCGGCTGCTTCTGAGGTTCCGTAAGGCGTTCTCGGCACTCAGCCGCTCGGCGGGGGTGAGCGCGCGGACCCACTCGGGTTCGGCTTCCCACTCGGGACCGCCACCGACCGGCCGCAGGGACCAGTACGGGCCGGCGAGCCCGCGGAACTCTCTCTCCCCGGTCACCGTTGCTCGCGTCTTTCACGAGCGTGCCGGGGTCCGGAACGTGGGGGGATTCCTGTCCGTTCGGGGGGGCCGGTCGGCGCGGCAGGGGCGGCTCTCCGGCGTACGGCGGATCAGGTCCGGTGTGCCCATTGCCGACTCGATCACGTAACCACTATAAAAGGTTTCCATGACCCTGCACTGGAAACTCGTCATCGACTCGTCCGACCCGCACGCCCAGGCCGCCTTCTGGGCCGAGGCCCTCGGCTACCTGGTCGAGGACAACAGCGAGCTGATCGACCGGCTGCTCGGCCTCGGGGCGGCCCCGGAGGCGGCCACGCTCCTGGTCGACGGCCGCCGGGTCTGGCGCGATCTCATCGCGGTCCGGCACCCGGACGATCCGTACGAGAAGGAGAGCGGAATGGGGCTCGGACGACGGCTGCTCTTCCAGCGCGTACCGGAGGCAAAGACCGTGAAGAACCGCCTCCACCTGGACGTGCACGCGGGACCGGACCGGCGCGAGGCCGAGGTGGAGCGGCTGGAACAGCTGGGCGCGACGGAGCTCCGCAGGGTGGCGGAGCCGGGGGGCACCTGGGCCGTACTCGCCGACCCCGAGGGCAACGAGTTCTGCGTCCAGTGACCGGCCCGGCCGGGTGAGCCGAGCGGGACGTACCACCGTCCGCGAAGATTCGGGGAATCCGGTCCGGCTCGCCGAGTACGGGCCCTGGCCACCAGGCCGGGGTCTCCCCGATGGCTCCGCTACCCGGCCATGGCCGCGCGCCTCACCGTCCAGAAGCGGTGGACAGCCCAGCCGATACCCAGCGCGGCGGCCGTCCAGACGATGACCTCGGCGACAACGCTCGCCGGGGTCGAGGCGAGATGCGGCCGGGACGGCAGCACGGCCATCTGCACGGCGGCACCCACCGGCACGGTCGACGCGGCGAGCAGGCCGATCAGTCCCGGCCGTCCGATGGCTGTACCCACCACACCCAGGACCGGCCCGAACAGCACACTCGCCGCCCACCACCTGACCATCTCCGTCGTGTACAAGGCCAGCGGTTCATCCTGGGCGAAGGCGTCCGTCACGTAGTACGCCCCCGTGGCCGCGATCAGCGCCAGGGCCCCGACCGACGCGCCCCGGACGCGCGTCCCGGCCAGTCGGCCCAACGCCACAGGCAGCGCGGCCCATGCCCAGCCGGCATCCATCAGCAGACTGAGCACCTTGGCGGCACCGGCCCAGACGGTGCCCACGAGCGGGGCGCCGAGCTCTGCGTACGGGGAGGAGAGCGCGTTGACGAGCGATGTGGCCGCCCCGAATCCCAACCCGACCAGGACACCACCAAACATCATTTTCATACTGATGGATTATTCAGCGTGTCCGGCGGCCTCCCGATCGGCGTGACGAACCATAGGGGCGAGCGGCAGGGCTTCCGCCCCGCACCCGCCCCCGCCGGGTTCAGTCACTTCAGGGAATCGCGGGGGCCGGAGGAGCCGGGGGCCATGGGATCCCGGCCAGCAGGGGCAGGATCTGCTCCTCCTCGTAATCCAGATGCGCGTTCAGTTCCCTGGACATCCTGTCCAGCTCCGTGCGGAAGCGCTCAGGATCCGCGATGCCGATGTCCGCCAGGAGTGCCGCCACCTCGCCCTGGATGCGCGCGACCGTGCGGTGTTCGTCGGCGAGGCGGGCGAACGTGTCGGTCAAGTGCGGGTGATGGCGGGCGATTTCGGGGAACAGGTGCGCGTCCTCACTGGTGTGGTGGAACTCCAGCGCATGGCAGAACGCCAGGCAGCGCTGCCTGATCTGGAGCCCCAGGTCCGGGGCCGGTGGTTCACCGGGGCCCCGGTGGGCCGCCCGTACGGCGAAGTGGGCGTCGGCCTCCGCCTTCACCTGACGCAACTGGCCCCGCAGCCAGGTGTGGACCTCCATGACCTTGTCGGCGAGGCTGTCGACCTCACCGGGAGCCTCCCAGCCGTCGGGGTCGGCGCGCTCCAGGACCACGACCGGCAGGGGCCGGGCGGTCCGGGCCTGGTAGTCGCCGTATCCGGGCGCCGCTCCCACGGCGTGCGCGAACAGTTCCTCGCGCCGCGCTCCCTCGGCCGGGACCGCGAGGGCCTCGAAGGTACGGGTGCCGAGCTCCACCCGTACCACGGGGTGGGCGAGCAGGTTGTGGTACCAGTCGGGGTGGGCCGGGGCCCCGAGGTTGGAACCAACGATCAGCAGTGAATCGCCGTGCCGGACGTAGCCGAGAGGGATGGTGGTCTCCCTCCCCGACCTCGCGCCCGTGGTCGTCAGCAGGAGGAGGTCGCCGCCCTCGAAGGGGCCACCGACCTTTCCTCCATTGGCGCGGAACTCCTCGATGACCAATTGATTGAAGGATGTGGGCATACGGATCTGTGTCTCCATGGGTCGCGGGTGCGGCCGGAGCCGCGGTGATCTGCGGGAACGGGTGATCGTGGTGCGCGTCCACGCTCCGGTTACGCGGGGCGGACGGCGCGGGGCGGTTGCGCACGGCGTGGGGCGGACGGCGCAGGGCGCGCGAGAGAGTGCGCAGCGCTGGAGGATCTGACGGCCGGCGACGACGTGCGGCGGCCGTGCTGTCGTTGCGTCAGATGCAGGGTGCGGAGCTGGAACTCATCGCGGACCCCTTGAATGAAGGGTGTTCGCCCGATCACCGGCCGGCCCACTGCTCTTTGGCCGGCGTCACGCGACACCGTTTTCATTACACGCAGTCGGCCGTCGCCTGTCAACGCGGACGTGTGCGCACCGGGCCGACCTTAGGCTTGATCCATGCCGATCCCACCCGCGTACGCCCTCGTCGCCACGGACCTGGACGGCACCCTGTTGCGCCGCGACGACACCGTGAGCCCCCGCACCCGTGCGGCGCTCGCGCTGGCCGCACGAGCGGGGGCCCGGCATCTCGTGGTCACCGGGCGGCCCGTGCCCGGCATACGGGGGCTGCTCGCCGGGCTGGGCTACCGGGGGCCGGCGGTCTGCGGGCAGGGGACCCAGTTGTACGACGCCGGGACCGGCCGCATCGTGCGTGCGGTCACCCTGGACCGGGAGGCCGCGGACACCGCACTCGGCAAGATCGAGGCCCGGGTGGGGCCGGTCCACGCGGCCGTCGACCAGGACGGTGCCGAGGGCCGGACGCTGATCGAGCCGGGATATCTGATGCCCCATCCCACCCTCCCCGCCCAACGCACCCGCCATCGCCGCGAGTTGTGGTCCGCTCCGGTCATCAAGGTGCTCATCCGGCACCCGGAGCTCACCGACGACGCGCTGGCCGAGGCCGCCCGTACGGCGGTCGGTGATCTCGTCTCCGTCACGCTCTCCGGCCCCGGCACCGTCGAATTGCAGCCGTACGGCGTCGACAAGGGCAGCGGGCTCGCGCTGGCCGCCGGGTTCCTGGGCGTGGACGCGGGTACGGCGATCGCCTTCGGGGACATGCCCAACGACCTGCCGATGTTCCGCGCGGCCGGGTACGGCGTCGCGATGGCCAACGCCCATCCGGACCTGCGGGCCGCGGCGGACGAGGTGACGTCGTCGAACGAGGGCGACGGGGTCGCCGAGGTGCTTGAGCGGGTGTTCGGCCGAGCGGGTGTCGGACCGGGCGGAGGTCCGACCGCGCAGAGGGCGGCCCGGCGGGCGTGACCGTACGGATCACGCCCTCGTTCCGTGGACGCCCCCCGCCTGCTGCCGCCCTCGGGCCGCCTTCCCGCCTCAGAGTCTGTCGGGTGGCCTCTGACCGGGCGGCCACGCCCTGGCACGCACGCTTCCCGCGTTGCCGCCCTCCGAAGAGCGCGGCTCCGGCGCCCCGAGCGCCCGCAGCACATGCGCGACCAGGGCCGCGATCGTCTCCTCGTCCTGCACGGGCTTGCGCAGCACATGGCGGTAGTAGACCGGGCCGTACAGCATCTCCACCGCCAGCGGAAGGTCGGCGCCCGGCGGAATCTGGCCTTGTTCCTGAGCCCGGCGCAGGCGGGCCACCGCCTCCTCGAACCGGGGATCGATCAGCTTCGAACGAACAGTTTCCGCCAATGCGTCGTCGTGGTGAACCTCGGAGAGGATCCCGGCGTACGCGGGCCCGAAGGGCGGCGTGGAGAGCAGCTTCACCGCGCCCGTCACATTGGCCCGCAGGTCGGCAGCGATGTCACCGGTGTCGACGAACGGCGTCGTACCGACCAGCGCGTCGGTGAACGCCTCCAGCATCACCGCGCTCTTTGACGGCCACCAGCGGTAGATCGTCTTCTTGCTGACGCCCGCTCTGGCCGCGATGGCCTCGACCGTGACCCGGCCGTACCCCTTCTCCGTGCACAGTTCGAGGGCGGCTGCCAGGGTCGCGCGCCGTGATCTCTCACTGCGGCGCAGTGAACTCGGCGATGTGATCATTCGGTGAGCATAGGTGTGTTTGAGCCAATCGTTATTGACAGTCCGTCGCCAAAAGTCGAACAATACTGAGGCGGAAACGGAACGTGCCGTGTCGTATCGTTCCTGTCATTCGCACCGGTCGTGCCGTTCGTGCCGCGACGAGCCGATCGGGGGACGGTTCGCCCGGCCGACGGCACGAGGGCGATGCGCCGTACATCAGGCGGTGATGTCCTTCGCCGTGAAACGCGCCCACGCCGCCGAGCCGAACACCGCCGCGTACAAACCTTGAAGTCCCAGGTTCTTGACCACCTCGTCCCAGTGGAGCGGGTCGCGCAGCAGGTCCGCGTACGACATCCAGTAGTGCGGGAAGAGATACGGATGGATGCCGCTCAGCTGCGGAATCGTGTCCACGATCTGCACGGTGATCAGCAGTCCGACGGTGGCGGCCATAGCCGCGATCCCGCTGCTGGTGAGGGTCGAGACGAACAGCCCGACCGCCGCGAATCCGATCAGTGACGCCGCGACCACCACCGCGATCAGCCCGGCCCGCAGCAGCCCCTCGCCGAAGCCGATCCGGGTGCCCGAGATCGTGGTGACCTCGCCGACGGGAAACAGCAGCGCACCCACGGCCAGCGCCGAGACCGCCACCGCCAGGGTCGCGGCCAGGCAGAACGTGAGGACGGAGACGTACTTCGTCAGCAGCAGCCGGGTCCGGCCCGCCGGGGCGACCAGCAGATAGCGCAGGGTTCCGGCGTTGGCCTCACCCGCGATCGAGTCGCCCGCCACGACCCCGACGGCCATCGGGAGGAAGACCGGGAGCGTCACCGCGAGGGCCGCGAAGACCAGGAAGAGGCCGTTGTTGGTGACCTGGGAGAGGAACGCGGGGCCTCCTCCGCCACCGGGCGGTCCGGGCGACGAGCCGTGGTTCGTCTCGATCCTCACCGCGATCCCGATCAGCACGGGAACGGCGGCCAGCACCCCGAGCAGCGCGAGAGTGCGCCAGCGGCGGAGTGTGGTGGTCAGTTCGGAGCGGAGGATGCCGAACGTCCAGAGCCGGCTGCGCGCCCTGCCCGGTCCGGTCGTCCCGGCCGCCCTGCCCGACCCACCGGACCCGCCCGGTCCGCCAGGCCCGCCCGGTCCACCAGGCCCGTCCGATCCGCCAGGCCCATCCGCCGCTGCGCGTGCAACCTCAGCCTGCGACATCGAAACCTTCTCCCGTGAGTGCGACAAAGGCGTCCTCCAGCGAGGCCCGTTCGACGCCGAAGAACCGCAGGCGTACTCCGGCGTGCACGAGCGCCGCGCTGAGATCCGCGAGTTCGACGTCGCCCGCCGGGGCCTCGGCGCTCACCCGGTCGCCGTCGACCGTGATGCCGGTGACGCCCCGTTCCTTGAGGACGCGGGCGGCGTCACCCGGGTCGGGGGTGGTGACGGCCAGCCGGCCGCGGGCGCCCGCGGCCAGCTCCGCGACCGGGCCCTGGGTGATCAGCCGCCCCCTGGCCATCACCGCGGCATGGGTGCAGACCTGCTCGATCTCGTCGAGGAGATGGGAGGAGAGGAAGACGGTGGTGCCCTCGGCCGCCAGTTCCCGGACCAGGGTGCGGATCTCGCGCATCCCTTGCGGGTCCAGGCCGTTGGTCGGCTCGTCCAGGACGAGCAGCCGGCGCGGCTGGAGCAGGGCGGCGGCGAGACCGAGGCGCTGCTTCATGCCGAGGGAGTACGCCTTGGCCTTCTTGCCGGCCGCCGCGGCCAGCCCGACCCGGTCCAGGGCCTGTCCGACGCGGGCCCGGCGGGTGCGCGGATCGGCGGCCGGGTCGGCGGAGTCGTAGCGCAGCAGATTGTCCCGGCCGCTCAGGAAGCCGTACAGGGCGGGCCCCTCGATCAGCGCCCCGACCTGTGGGAGCACGGAGCGGGCCGCGCCTGGCATGGTGTGGCCGAGGACCCGTGCGGTGCCGGAGGTCGGATCGATCAGACCCATCAGCATCCGGATGGTCGTGGTCTTCCCGGAGCCGTTGGGGCCGAGGAATCCGAAGACGCTGCCGCCGGGGACATCGAGGTCGAGACCGTCGACGGCGAGCTGGCCGCCGCGGTACCGCTTGGTGAGGCCCCGTGTCTCGATCACGGCACCGTCCCCGGCCACCGCCGCCGGTTCGGTCATGGTCCCGGGCTCTGTCATACGTACTCCCCTCGGTCGGGCAGGGACTGCGGGCCGCCCCGCCGTACGAAGGGTACGGCGGGGCGGCCGGGCGGTACCTGGAAGCGCGCGCGGCGCGCCCCGGCGTCAGGAGGCGCCGTCGGCCGCCTTCACCAGCGCGTCCGGCGTGACGGCACCGACGTACACCCTGCCGTCGTCCGTCATCAGCGCGTTGACCACGCGGGTCTTGAAGACCCGGCCCGAGCCGAACTTGCCGGAGACCTTGTCGCCCAGCGAGTCCAGGAACTGCTGCGCCTCGGCCGGAACGTCACCCGACTCCTTCGAGGGGAGCCCGGTGCCGCCCGGGGTCCTGATCTCGGCGATCGCGTTCCAGCCCTCGCCGATGACCTTCGCGTCCTTGGCACCGGAGCCCCCGGCGCCCAGTCCGTCGGCGCCCGGGAACATGCCCAGCCCCTCCGGCCCGTCGGCCTCCCGCTGCGCCTTCGCGTCGTCGCCCTCGGTCACCTCGGCGCCCTTGGGCGGGGTGAACGTGAACGAGGAGGCGGCCGGCTTCGCAAAGTCGACCTTGGTGAATCCGGCGTCGACGACGGCCTTGCCACCGCTGCTCGAAAGCAGCGTGAACTTCAGCGGCACACCGTTCTGCGCGTCGACCGCGACCGTGACCGAGCCGATCGTGGAGCCGCTCTCCTTGGGCTTGATGACCAGCTTGTACGCGTCGCGTCCGGCGACCCTCGCCGTGCCGTCGACCGTCACCGACGTGGTGGGACCCGCGGCCTTCAGCGCCTGCTCGGCGAACGCCTTCGGCGTCGTCGGCACGGACTCGGGGGCCGGGGCCGAGTGCTCGGCCTTCTTCCCGGAGTCCTGCCCGGCCCGGCCCCCGGTGGTGTGGTAGGCCTGGTTCGACTTGCTGTCGTACGCCCAGACCTGGTCCCCGTTGTGGATCAGGCTGTACTCCGCCGCGTTCTCCAGAATCGACACCCGCTGCTTGTCGGGGCCGTCGACGGCCACCCGCAGCGTGTGCGTGCCGGACGCCAGCTCCGTCATCTTCGCCTGCGGGTCGGCGGTCGAGCCGCCCTTGCCGCCGTCGTCGCCGCCCTGGGCGAAGGAGCCGGCCAGACCGCCGAGCGACGGAATGCCGAGGTCCGTGCTGATCTTCACCGTGCCGGAGAGCCGCTCGGTGTCCGAGGCGGCAATCTTCTCGATGAGCTGCTGCGCGGTGATCTTCGGCAGATCGGGGTCACCGGTGCTCGCGAGCGCCGGGACGAGCCCGATGGTCGCGGCCGCCACCCCCGCCACCGAGACCGGGACGATGTAGCGCGCCGCCCTGCGGCGGCCGCCGGCGGTGCCCCTGGTCCCGCCGTTGCTCTCCACGCTGTCGTTCGGTGCCATATGTGCCCTACCTCCGTGGTCGGCGGCTTCCGTCCGGATGCACTCGTCCACTCCGTGCCGCCGTTCTCACCGTTTTGTTCAGGAGTGGTTGTTCTCCATCTGACCAAAACGGCGGCCCGGAATCGTCACCCCCGGGGAGCAACTCCGCCTACCTCTCCGGGATGACACCACGCGGGCAGACCCCTCCCGTTCGTAGGGGTACCGCCCGGAGGGGCTCAGCCCGCCCGGTGCACCACCGCGTCGCACATCTCCTCCAGCGCGGCCTTCGCGTAGCACTCGGGCAGCGGTGCCAGCGTCGCGCGGGCCTCCTCCGCGTACCGGACGGTGTCCCGCCGGGCCTGGTCCAGCGCCGGGTGGGCACGCAGCCTGCGCAGCGCCTCGGCGTGCCGGGCGTCGTCGCTCAGGTCGCCCTTGAGCAGCTCGACGAGTTCCAGGTCGTCCGGCTTGCCGTCGGCCGCCGCCCGGGCCCGCAGATGGAGCACGGGGAGCGTCGGGATGCCTTCGCGCAGGTCGGTGCCGGGGGTCTTGCCGGACTCGTGGGAGTCGGAGGCGATGTCGAGCACGTCGTCGGCGAGCTGGAAGGCGACGCCGAGCCGCTCCCCGTACTGGGTGAGGATGTCGACGGCCGGTTCGTCCGCACCGGCCATCATCGCGCCGAACCGGCAGGCCACGGCGATCAGCGAGCCGGTCTTGCCGCGCATCACGTCGAGGTAGTGCTCGACCGGGTCGCGCCCGTCGCCCGGACCCGCGGTCTCCAGGATCTGGCCGGTGACCAGACGCTCGAACGCCTCCGCCTGGATGCGTACGGCCTCCGGGCCGAGATCGGCCAGTATGTGCGAGGCGCGGGCGAAGAGGAAGTCGCCGGTCAGGACGGCCACCGAGTTGCCCCAGCGGGTGTTGGCGCTGTCGACGCCCCGGCGTACGTCCGCCTCGTCCATCACATCGTCGTGGTAGAGCGTCGCGAGGTGCGTCAGCTCGACGACGACGGCAGCGGGCACGACGCCCGGCGCGTCGGGGTCGCCGAACTGGGCAGCCAGCATCGCCAGCAGCGGCCGGAAGCGCTTGCCCCCGGCGCGCACGAGATGCTGCGCGGCCTCCGTGATGAAGGGCACGCCGCTTTTCGTGGCATCGAGCAGCCCCGACTCGACAGCAGCCAAGCCGGCCTGGACATCGGCCTCAAGAGCGTGGTCCCGCACGCTCAGTCCGAACGGCCCGACGACGGTCACGAGGGGATCTCCTGTCTGCTGACGATCACACGGAATGTCGATGTGTCGCTGTCATCACTCAAGTCAGCGTATCCGGTCCCCTGTGGATCACCGTGGGCGCCTTCCCGCCACCGCCGGTATGTTCGGGATCAGCTCATACGATCAGGAGTTCTCCCTTTGTCCCACACGGCCACCGACACCGAACCGACCCAGCCGCCCGCCAGCGACGACCATGCCTTTTTCGGCCAGCCACGGGGCCTGATGACCCTGTCCGGGCTGGAGGTCTGGGAACGGTTCTCGTTCCTCGGCATGCAGGCGATCCTGGTCCTCTACTTCGCCGATACCGTCGCCCGCGGCGGCATGGGCATGGACGCGGGCACCGCGGCGTCCGTCTCCGCCGCCTACGGCACCCTCGTCTACCTCGTCTCCGTGGCCGGCGGCTGGCTGGCCGACCGGATCCTCGGCTCGTACCGCGCCGTCCTGTACGGCGGAATCCTCATCGCCTGCGGGCATTACGCCATGGCGGTGCCCACCGACGCCATGACGTGGACCGGCCTCGGTCTGATCAGCGCCGGAACCGGTCTGCTCAAGCCCAATGTGGCGACCATGGTCGGCAAGCTCTACCGCACCGCCGACGAGCGCCGCGACGCCGGCTTCGCGCTCTACTACATGGGCATCAACATCGGGGCGTTCCTCGGCCCGCTGGTCACCGGCTGGCTCGGGGACCACGCGAGCTGGCACTGGGGCTTCTCCGCCGCCGCCGTCGGCATGACGCTCGGCCTGATCCAGTACGTACTGGGCCGGCGTCACCTGGCCGGCCGAACGCACAGCGCCGAATTCGCGCTGGCGCCGGAGCCGATGCGCCGTGCCGTACGGCTGATCGTGGCCGGTGCCGTCGTGGTCGCCGCCGTCGCCACCGCGCTGGCCCTGGCGGGCTGGCTGACCATGGGCCGCCTCGTCGACCTGCTCACCCTCATATCCGTGATCGCACCGGTCGTGTATTTCGCGGTGATGTTCCGCAGCCCGCGCGTCACCGCCGAGGAGCGTGGCAGGCTGCGCCCGTACGTGGTGCTGTTCCTGGCCTCCGTCGTCTTCAACTTCATCCTCTTCCAGGCGTACTCGACGATGATGCTGCTCGCGTCGACCAACGCCCGTACCGAGATCCTCGGCTTCCACTTCCCGGCGAGCTGGTACGCCTCCGCGCTCGGCGCCTTCGAGGTCGCGCTCGCCCCGGTGGTCGCCGCCGTCTGGGCCCGGATGGGCCCCCGTCAGCCGCACGCCTCCAACAAGATCGCGATCGCAGTGATCCTCGGTGGACTGTCCTTCCTGCTGATGGTGCTGCCGACCTCCGGGCACACCGGCGACACCTACCGGATGGCCGCCTGGTGGATCGTCGGCTCGTACCTGCTGCTCGGTCTCGGCGACATCCTGCTGGAGACCTCCGGCATGTCCGCGACCACGAAGCTCGCGCCCAAGGCGTTCGCCAGTCAGACGATGGCGCTCTGGTTCCTCTCGCTGGCCCTCGCCAACGGCATCCAGGCCCAAGTCGTGAAGCTCTACGGCGAGGTCTCCAACCCCGCCTACTTCGGTGTCAATGGCGCGATCGCGGTGGTGGCCGGTGTGGCCGTCATCGCCGCCGCACCCTGGCTCAAACGCACCATGCACCCCATCCACTGAGGTACCGCCATGCACATCCGCACCACGTTTCCGTATGACACCACCCATGAGGACGTCTCCATCCCGCTGCCGGACGGTACCCGGCTGTACGCCCGGATCTGGCGCCCCCTCACCGACGAACCCGTCCCCGCCCTCCTCGAATATCTGCCGTACCGGCTGAGCGACTGGACGGCGCCGCGCGACTGGCAGCGCCACCCCTGGTACGCGGGCCACGGCTACGCCTCCGTCCGGGTGGACGTGCGCGGGCACGGCAACAGCGAGGGCCTGCCGGGCGACGAGTACGACGCGACGGAGCTGGCCGACGGGGTCGCCGTCATCCACTGGCTGGCCGAGCAGGAGTGGTGCTCCGGGCGGGTCGGCATGTTCGGCATCTCCTGGGGCGGCTTCAACTCCCTCCAGATCGCGGCACTGGCCCCCGAGCCGCTGAAGGCGGTCGTCACCGTCTGCTCGACCGACGACCGCTACGACAACGACGTCCACTACATGGGCGGCTCGGTCCTCGCCGTCGACATGCACGCCTGGGCGGCCACCATGCTGGCCTTCGTCTCCCGTCCGCCGGACCCGGCACAGGTCGGCGAGGGGTGGAAGGACATGTGGCTGAAACGGCTCGAAACGGTCGACCCGTTCATCCACACCTGGCTGGCGCACCAGACCCGCGACGACTACTGGAAGCACGGCAGCGTCTGCGAGGACTACTCCGCGATCCAGGCACCCGTCCTCGCGGTGGGCGGCTGGCACGACCCGTACCGCGACACGGTCCTGCGGCTCGTCGAACATCTCGACCCGGAGAAGGTCCGCGGGCTGATCGGCCCCTGGTCGCACCAGTACCCCGACCGCGGCCTGCCGCCGGGCCCGTCGATCGGCTTCCTCCAGGAGACGCTGCGCTGGTGGGACCAGCACCTGAAGGACAAGGACACCGGCGTGATGGCCGAGCCGCTGCTGCGGTCCTGGATCAGCGAGTCGCACCGCCCCGCCACGGTCTACGAGTCGCTGCCCGGCCGCTGGGTCGGCGACACCGCCTGGCCGTCCCCCAACGTCTCGGCCGTCGCGTACGCCCTCCGGGGCGGCCCGCAGATCGTCGACTCGCCGCAGCAGACGGGGCTGGACGCCGGACGGTTCTTCCCGTTCGGCAACGACGCCGACCTGCCGCCCGACCAGCGCGACGAGGACGCCAAGTCGGTCTGCTTCGAGTTCCCGGTCAAGGACGCCCCGATCGAGATCCTGGGCCGCCCCCGGGTCACGCTGCGCCTCCGGATGGACGTGGCGCGCGGCCAGGCGATCGCCCGGCTCTGCGACGTCGCACCGGACGGCTCCTCCACCCTGGTCACCCGCGGCGCGCTCAACCTCTCCGCCCGGCACGGCCGCGACCACGTGGACGACTGGCCGGTGGGCCGGTCCGAGGACGTGACCTTCGACCTGAACGGCATCGGGCACACCTTCCCGCCCGGCCACCGGATCAGGCTCGCGGTCTCGTCCTCGTACTGGCCGTGGATCTGGCCGCAGGCCGGATCGGTGGGCTTCACCCTCGACGCCGACGGCAGCTTCGTCGAACTGCCGGTGCGCCGGCACACCGAGGACCCCGCGATCCGGTTCGAGGAACCGGAACAGTCGGAACCGCTCGGCGTCGTCCACCCCGTGACCCTCGACGAGCAGCGCCCCGAGCGGCTGGTGGTCCGCGATGTCGCCAAGGGCGAATGGCGGCTGGAGGTCGACCCCCGCTACGGCGGCACCCGTATCTACCCGGACGGCCTCGAATTCACCGAGGACGCCCTGGAGACGTACACGATCCGGGAGGACGACCCGCTCTCCGCACGCACCCGCTCCGACTGGGCGATCCGGCTGCACCGGCCGGAGATGGCGTGGGACGTCCGGATCGAGACCCGCTCCGAAATCAGTGCGGACGAAACCGACTTCATCACGTCCAACGAGGTGGTGTGCAAGGACGGCGGCGAGGTCGTCTTCCACCGCACCTGGGAGAAGCGGATCCCCCGCACGGCGGGCTGAACCGCCGCCGTGCCCCCGCATCGCCGGGGGCACGGCGGAACTTTCCGGGCATCAGGAGCAGTTGGGACACTCCCGCGGGGTGGCGGCACCGACGTAACGTGTCCCCCAAGCGACCTGGAAAGCGAGGCAGCAACACATGACCGAGCAGAGCAGCCCGCTCGATCTGGCCGAGGGCGACCCCTTCGGTCCGCACAACCTTCCCTACGGTGTGTTCTCCACCCCCGACCACCCCGAGGACCGCCGGGTCGGTGTCCGCATCGGCGACCACGTACTGGACGCCGGAGCCGCGGCGCACGCACTCGGCTCGCCCTACGCGCAGCTCCTCGCCCAGCCGGACCTGACCGCGCTGCTGGCCGCGGGCCGCACCGCCTGGCGGGATGTCCGGCGGGCCCTGACCGCCTGGGTGACGGTCCCGGCACACCGCGCGGACATCGAACCCCTGCTGCACCCGGTCGGGTCCGTGACGCTCCATCTGCCGTACGAGGTCGCGGACTACGTCGACTTCTACGCGAGCGAACACCACGCCACCAACGTCGGAAAGATCTTCCGGCCGGACGGTGACGCGCTGACGCCCAACTGGAAGCACCTCCCGATCGGCTACCACGGCAGGTCCGGCACGGTCGTCGTCTCCGGCACGGACGTGGTGCGCCCCTCCGGCCAGCGCAAGACACCGTCCGACGCGGCCCCCGTCTTCGGCCCGTCCGTCAAGCTCGACATCGAGGCCGAGGTCGGCTTCGTCGTCGGAGTCGGCTCCGAGCAGGGGCGCCCGGTCCCGCTCGGCGACTTCCGCGAGCACGTCTTCGGGCTCTGCCTGCTCAACGACTGGTCGGCGCGGGACATCCAGGCCTGGGAGTACGTCCCGCTCGGCCCGTTCCTCGGCAAGTCCTTCGCCACGTCCGTATCGGCGTGGGTGACACCGCTGGAAGCCCTGGAGGCGGCCCGGATCGCGCCCCCGGCCCGCGACTTCCCGCTGCTCCCCTACCTGGAGGACGCGGGCGAGGACGAGGCCGGCGGGCTCGACCTGCGGATCTCCGTCGCGATCAACGGACAGCCGGTCGCCGAGCCGCCATTCGCCACCATGTACTGGACGGCGGCCCAGATGCTGGCCCAGATGACGGTGAACGGGGCTTCCCTGCGCACCGGCGATCTGTACGGCTCCGGCACCGTCAGCGGCGCCGAGCCCGGACAGCGCGGCTCGCTCCTGGAACTGACCTGGAACGGCCGCGACCCGCTGGACCTCCCGGACGGCAAGCGGACCTTCCTGGAGGACGGCGACACGGTGACGATGACGGCCTGGGCGCCGGGGCCGGACGGGACCCGGGTCGGACTCGGCGAGGTCACGGGACGGATCGTGCCCGCGCCGTGAGCCCCACTCCCCCCGAGCCCACGCTCCCCGAGGAACTGCTCCTGCTCGCCCTGGACCCGCAACGCGGCAAGCCGTACTGCCGAAACCGTTTCCTGGAGTACGGGGTGGCGGGCGCGGTCCTCGCGGAGCTGGAGCTCCACGGCCGGATCGCCGAACAGCTCGGCCGGATACGGGTGATCAGCCCGCTCGCTCCCCAGGACCCGCTCCTCGCCCAGGTCCTGGGAAGCCTGCCGGCCCCGGGCAGGGGCGGGCTCGCGGGCGGCGTCGGCGCGAAGGGGTGGATCCGGCGGACCGGCCGGTACGTCGAGGAGCTGTGCCTGGAGCATCTGGTGGGCCGCGCAGTCCTGCGCCGGGAGACCCACCGGTTCCTCGGTCTGCTCCCCTACCACCGCCACCCGGCGGCGGACCCGGCCCTGTCGGCCGCGGCCCGGGACCGCTTCGCGGCCGCCGAGGCGGCCGGCTTCCCGGACCGGCGCGGCCGCACCCTGGCCGCGCTGGTCTCGGCGACCGGCCTGTCGGACACGGTGGCGCAGGGCGGCCGGCGCAGCCGTTCGGCCATGCGCGACCTGGTGCGCGACGAGTGGACCGCGTACGCGGTGCGCCAGAACGTACGCCAGGACAAGGCGAACCAGGGCGGGGGCGGCGGTCGAGGCGACGGAGGCGACGGAGGCGGGGACGACTGACCGGGGTAGCGGAGGCGGGGGCGACGGACCCGGGTAGCGGACGCGGGGGCGACAAACCCGGGCGGCGGAGGCGGGGCGACTGACCCGAACGGGGTGGCCGGGGACAGTGAAGACCTGGTCAGGGGGGCCGGGGCGCCCGACGGTCAGCAGTGCGCCGGTCGTTCACACGTTTGGGGGAGCCGCACCCCGTTCCCGGCGGATACGCTGAAAGGTCCCGCGAGACTCTGCGTCATGGGAGCACTGATGAGCATCGAACCCGAGGCCCCCGAGCCGCGGTGGGCGGTTCCGCCCGTGGGCGGCTGGACCGCCGATGACCTGGACACACTCCCGAATCTGCCTCCGCACACGGAGCTGATCGACGGGAGCCTTGTTTTCGTGAGTCCGCAGACCCTTTTCCGTTCACGAGCGGTCAGCTTCTTCGAGTGGCAGTTGCAGTCGCTGCTGCCGCCCGACCTGGAGGTCGTGCGCGAGTTCACCATCGACATCGACCGCTACAACCGGCCCGAGCCCGATGTGATCGTCGTGGACGGCGAGATCATCCAGGACCCGAACCAGACCCGCTTCCCCGCCGAGTCCGTACGGCTGGCGATCGAGGTCGTCTCCCCGGAGTCCCTGACCCGGGACCGCGAGACCAAGCCCGTGAAGTACGCGCGGGCCCGGATCCCGCACTTCTGGCGGGTCGAGAATCACGACGGCCGGGCCGTGGTCTACGTCTTCGAGCTGGAGCCGGCCACCGGTGCCTACACCTCCACCGGGATCTTCCACGACCGGATGAAGGTCTCCGTCCCCTTCCCGATCGATCTGGATCTCACCGCCATCACCCCTCGCCGCCGGGGAGCGGACGCGCAGTAGCTCCGCCGCCGCCCGGCCCCGACCGCTCATTCGTACTCGGGCGGTTCCTCGTCCCAGCCCCACTCCGGGCCGGCGTCGGGGACCGTCACGGATGCGGCCGGGCGCGGGGCGGGAACCTGCGCCGCCGGGGCCGCGGGGGCCGGTTCCGCAGGGGTCGGCTCCCCGAACGACGCGAGCACCTCCAGCACCCCCTCCCCGTACGTGGCCAGCTTCTTCTCGCCCAGGCCGCTGATGCCGCCCAGCGCGGCCACCGAGTCCGGCCGCACCGTGGCGATCTCGCGCAGCGTCGCGTCGTGGAAGATGACGTACGCCGGGACGCCCAGCTCCTTCGCCTGTGCGCCGCGCCAGGCCCGCAGTGCTTCGAAGACCGGGACGGCCTCGGGGGCCAGCTCGGCAGCGGCCGCCGAGGACTTCGCCTTGCGTTCGCTCTTCGTGGAGCGCGACGCGGGCTTCGGCGCCTCCTTGCGCAGCAGCACCTCGCGCTCCCGGCCGAGGACGGAGCCGCTCTCCTGGGTCAGCACCAGCGTGCCGTACTCGCCCTCGACCGCGATCAGCCCCTGCGCGAGCAACTGCCGTACGACTCCGCGCCATTCGGCCTCGGCCAGCTCCTCGCCGATGCCGAAGACCGAGAGCTGGTCGTGGTCGAACTGGATGACCTTCGCCGTCTTGCGGCCCAGCAGGATGTCGATGATCTGGCCCGCACCGAACTTCTGCCCGCGCTCCCGCTTCAGCCGGACCACGGTCGACAGCAGCTTCTGCGCGACCACCGTGCCGTCCCATGACTCCGGCGGGGTGAGGCAGGTGTCGCAGTTGCCGCAGGCCGCGGCGGTGGGCTCCTGGCCGAAGTACGTCAGGAGCTGGGCGCGGCGGCATCCGACCGTCTCGCACAGGGCCAGCATCGAGTCGAGGTGGGAGGCGGCGCGGCGCCGGAACGCCTCGTCGCCCTCGCCGCCCTGGATGAGCTTGCGCTGCTGGACGACGTCCTGGAGTCCGTACGCCATCCAGGCCGTGGACGGCAGCCCGTCGCGCCCGGCGCGGCCGGTCTCCTGGTAGTAGCCCTCGACCGATTTCGGCAGGTCCAGGTGGGCGACGAAGCGGACGTCCGGTTTGTCGATGCCCATGCCGAACGCGATCGTCGCGACGACGACCAGGCCCTCCTCGCGCAGGAAGCGGGACTGGTGGGCGGCGCGCGTGCCGGCGTCCAGACCGGCGTGGTACGGCACGGCCTCGACGCCGTTGCGGCAGAGGAACTCGGCGGTCTTCTCCGTCGAGTTGCGCGAGAGGCAGTAGATGATGCCCGCGTCCCCGGCGTGCTCCTCCTTGAGGAAGGAGAGCAGCTGCTTCTTCGGATCGGCCTTCGGTACGATCCGGTACTGGATGTTGGGCCGGTCGAAACTGGCGACGAAGTGCTTCGCGTCGGGCATGCCCAGGCGCTGGGTGATCTCCTGGTGCGTCGCGCCGGTCGCGGTCGCGGTCAGGGCGATGCGCGGTACGTCGGGCCAGCGCTCGCCGAGGACGGAGAGGGCCAGGTAGTCCGGGCGGAAGTCGTGGCCCCACTGGGCCACGCAGTGTGCCTCGTCGATCGCGAAGACGGAGATCTCGCCGCGGGAGAGCAGGCCGAGCGTGGTGTCCAGGCGGAGCCGCTCGGGGGCCAGATAGAGCACGTCGAGCTCACCGGCGACGAACTGGGCCTCCATCGAGCGACGCTCGTCGAAATCCTGCGTGGAGTTGATGAAGCCGGCCCGCACACCGAGCGCCCGCAGCGCGTCCACCTGGTCCTGCATCAGTGCGATCAGGGGCGAGATGACGATGCCCGTACCGGCTCTGACCAGGGCCGGGATCTGGTAGCAGAGGGACTTTCCGCCACCGGTCGGCATGAGCACGACGGCGTCCCCGCCCGCCACCACATGGTCGACGATCGCCTCCTGCTCGCCGCGGAACGCCTCGTACCCGAATACCCGGTGCAGCGTCTGCCGCGCGTCGCTCTCGGTCACGTCCATGGTCCCGCCCGTCACGCTCATCGCTCTGTCCCCCGAGATCCCGGGTCCGTCCCGTTCCGCCCTGCTGCCGTCCCCTGCCACGATAGGCGCCGCCTACGACAACGCCGGACGGGCTTGACTTCTCTCAGGCCCGTCCGGCGTTGTCCCGGCTGCGTACCGGCTGTGTGCGTGTGCGCTACCTCACGAAGACTCCGGCCTGGCTCGCCAGGTCCAGGAAGTACTGCGGGGCCAGGCCCAGCACCAGCGTGACCGCGACGCCGACCGCGATCGTGGTCATCGTCAGCGGGGACGGGACGGCGACCGTCGGGCCGTCGGCCTTCGGCTCGCTGAAGAACATCAGCACGATGACCCGGATGTAGAAGAACGCGGCGATCGCCGAGGAGATCACACCGACCACGACCAGGCCGGCCGCGCCGCCGTCCGCCGCTGCCTTGAACACGGCGAACTTCCCGGAGAACCCGGAGGTGAGCGGGATACCGGCGAAGGCGAGCAGGAACACCGCGAAGACCGCGGCGACCAGCGGCGAGCGCCGGCCGAGCCCCGCCCACTTCGACAGATGCGTCGCCTCGCCGCCCGCGTCGCGCACCAGGGTGACGACGGCGAACGCGCCGACCGTCACGAAGGAGTACGCGCCGAGGTAGAAGAGGACCGACGAGATGCCTTCCGGGGTGGTCGCGATGACACCGGCGAGGATGAAGCCGGCGTGGGCGATCGAGGAGTAGGCGAGCAGCCGCTTGATGTCGGTCTGGGTGATGGCGACGATCGCGCCGCCCAGCATCGTGATGATCGCGACCGCCCACATGACCGGGCGCCAGTCCCAGGCGAGGCCCGGCAGGACCACGTACAACAGGCGCAGCAGCGCACCGAACGCGGCGACCTTGGTGGCCGCTGCCATGAAGCCGGTGACCGGGGTCGGGGCGCCCTGGTAGACGTCCGGGGTCCACATGTGGAACGGGACGGCGCCGACCTTGAAGAGCAGACCGGTCAGGATCATCGCGCCGCCGATCAGCAGCAGCACGTCATTGCCCATGGTGTCGGCGAGCGCCGGGTCGATCTTCGTGACGGAGCCGTCGACCACGTTCGCGATGGTGGCGTACGAGACGGAGCCCGCGTAGCCGTAGAGCAGGGCGATCCCGAAGAGCAGGAACGCCGACGAGAAGGCGCCGAGCAGGAAGTACTTCACCGCGGCCTCCTGCGACAGCAGCCGCTTGCGGCGGGCGACGGCGCAGAGGAGATAGAGCGGGAGGGAGAAGACCTCCAGGGCCACGAAGAGCGTCAGCAGGTCGTTGGCGGCCGGGAAGACCAGCATGCCGGCCACCGAGAAGAGGACCAGCGGGAAGACCTCGGTGGTGGTGAACCCGGCCTTGACCGCGGCCTTCTCGCTGTCGCTGCCGGGGACCGAGGCGGCCTGTGCGGCGAAGGAGTCGACGTGGCTTCCGTGCGCGGCGGGGTCGAGCCGGCGCTCGGCGAAGGTGAAGACGGCGACCAGCGAGGTCAGCAGGATGGTGCCCTGCAGGAACAGCGTCGGACCGTCGATCGCCAGGGCGCCCATCGCGGCGATGTGCGCCTTCGTCGTGCCGTATCCCCCGGCCGCCAGGCCGACCACCGCGGCGAATGCCGCGGCGAGGGCGACGACCGTCAGGAAGACCTGCGTGTAGTAGCGGGACCGGCGCGGCACGAAGGCCTCGACGAGTACGCCCACGACGGCGACACCGATCACGATGAGGACCGGGGTCAGCTGGGTGTACTCGATGACCGGTGCCTTGAACCTCTCGGCCGGGGCCACCGATGTCGCCCCGCCCACCGTCGTCCACAGGCTGTGGACAGCTGTTGCGCTCACTTGGCGGCCTCCACCTCAGGCTGGGGGTCCTTCTTCTGGACGTCCGACATGGTGTGCTGCACCGCCGGATTGACGATCTCCGTCAGCGGCTTCGGATAGACCCCCAGGAAGAGCAGCAGCGCGATCAGCGGCAGGACCACCACCAGCTCCCGGGCCTTGAGGTCCGCCATGCCCTGGACCTTGGCCTTCACCGGGCCCGTCATCGTCCGCTGGTAGAGGACGAGGACGTACAGGGCGGCGAGCACGATGCCGGTCGTGGCGACGATGCCCGCCGCCGGATAGACGCTGAACGTGCCGACCAGGACCAGGAATTCACTGACGAACGGGGCGAGCCCGGGCAGCGACAGGGTGGCCAGAGAGCCGATCAGGAAGGTGCCGGCCAGGATGGGCGCCACCTTCTGCACCCCGCCGTAGTCGGCGATGAGCCGCGAACCGCGCCGGGTGATCAGGAAGCCCGCCACCAGCATCAGCGCGGCCGTCGAGATCCCGTGGTTGACCATGTAGAGCGTGGCGCCCGACTGGCCCTGGCTCGTCATCGCGAAGATGCCGAGGATGATGAAGCCGAAGTGCGAGATCGACGCGTAGGCGATCAGCCGCTTGATGTCGCGCTGGCCGACGGCGAGCAGCGCCCCGTACACGATGCTGATCAGCGCCAGGACGACGATCACCGGCGTCGCCCACTTGCTGGCCTCCGGGAAGAGCTGGAGGCAGAAGCGGAGCATCGCGAAGG
This sequence comes from Streptomyces sp. NPDC015032, assembly GCF_043080425.1. NCBI lineage: Bacteria > Bacillati > Actinomycetota > Actinomycetes > Kitasatosporales > Streptomycetaceae > Streptomyces > Streptomyces sp. NPDC015032. The sequence goes on from NZ_JBIBVN010000004.1 coordinate 230,511, forward strand.
TGCCGACCTTGTCGACGACCGCGGTGATCAGGACGGCGACCGGAGAGGTCGCCTCGCCCATCGCGTTGGGCAGCCAGGTGTGCAGCGGCCACAGCGGGGCCTTCACCGCGAAGGCGAAGAAGAACCCGAGGAAGAGCCAGCGCTCCGTACTGGTCGCCATGGAGAGCGATCCGTTGGCCCGCGCCTCGGCGATCTCGGAGAGCGAGAACGTCCCCGCGACCACGTACAGCCCGATCACTGCGGCCAGCATGATGAGGCCGCCGACCAGGTTGTAGAGGAGGAACTTCACGGCGGCGTAGGAGCGTTGCGCCGCCGCGTTCTCGTCGCTGCCGGTGTGTGCCCGGTCCCCGAAGCCGCCGATGAGGAAGTACATCGGGATGAGCATGGCTTCGAAGAGGATGTAGAAGAGGAAGACGTCGGTGGCCTCGAAGGAGAGGATCACCATCGCTTCGACCATCAGGATCAGGGCGAAGAAGCCCTGGGTGGGCCGCCAGCGCGAGGACGTTGTCTCCAGGGGGTCGGCGTCGTGCCAGCCGGCCAGGATGACGAAGGGGATCAGCAGGGCGGTGAGCGCCATGAGCGCCACCCCGATGCCGTCCACGCCCAGTTCGTACCGGACGCCGAAGTCCTTGATCCAGGCGTGCGATTCGGTGAGCTGGTAGCGGGCGCCGCCGGGCTCGAAGCGGGCGAGCGCGATGCCCGCCAGGAGGAGCGTGGCCAGCGAGAAGAGCAGCGCCAGCCATTTGGCCGTGGTGCGCCGTGCGGCGGGGACGGCGGCGGTGGCGATCGCACCGATCGCCGGAAGGGCCGCCGTCGCTGTCAGGAGGGGAAAGGACATCGTGATCAGACCGCCCTCATCAGCAGGGTCGCGGCGATGAGGACCGCCGCACCGCCGAACATCGAGACCGCGTAGGAGCGGGCGTAGCCGTTCTGCAGCTTGCGCAGCCGGCCGGAGAGCCCGCCCATCGAGGCGGCCGTGCCGTTGACGACGCCGTCGACCAGGGTGTGGTCGACGTACACCAAGGAGCGGGTGAGGTGCTCGCCGCCGCGGACCAGGACCACGTGGTTGAAGTCGTCCTGGAGGAGATCGCGGCGGGCAGCCCGGGTGAGCAGCGAGCCGCGCGGGGCGACGACCGGTACCGGCTTGCGTCCGTACATCGCCCAGGCGATCGCGACACCGACGACGAGCACCACCATGGTGGCGGCCGTGACGGTCGTGGCGCCGACCGGGGCGTTCCCGTGGCTGTGTCCGGTGACCGGCTCCAGCCAGTTCAGGAAGCGGTCACGGAAGGAGAAGAGGAATCCGGCGAAGACCGAGCCGAACGCCAGGACGACCATGGGGATGGTCATCGATTTCGGGGACTCGTGCGGATGCGGCTCGCGGCCCTCCGCGTCCGGCTGCCAGCGCTTCTCGCCGAAGAACGTCAGCAGCATCACGCGCGTCATGTAGAACGCGGTGATCCCGGCGCCCAGCAGGGCCACCGAGCCGAGGATCCAGCCCTCGGTGCCGCCCTTGGCGAAGGCCGCCTCGATGATCTTGTCCTTGGAGAAGAAGCCGGACAGGCCGGGGAAGCCGATGATCGCCAGATAGCCGAGGCCGAAGGTGACGAAGGTGACCGGCATGTACGTCCGCAGGCCGCCGTACTTCCGCATGTCGACCTCGTCGTTCATGCCGTGCATGACTGAACCGGCACCGAGGAAGAGCCCGGCCTTGAAGAAGCCGTGCGTCACCAGGTGCATGATCGCGAAGACGTAGCCGATCGGGCCGAGCCCGGCGGCCAGGATCATGTAGCCGATCTGCGACATCGTCGACCCGGCGAGGGCCTTCTTGATGTCGTCCTTCGCGCAACCGACGATCGCACCGAAGAGCAGCGTGACCGCGCCGACGACCACGACGGCCAGCTGCGCGTCCGGCGCCGCGTTGAAGATCGCGCCGGAGCGGACGATGAGGTAGACACCCGCCGTCACCATGGTCGCGGCGTGGATGAGGGCCGAGACCGGGGTCGGGCCCTCCATCGCGTCACCGAGCCAGGACTGCAACGGCACCTGGGCCGACTTGCCGCAGGCCGCGAGCAGCAGCATCAGACCGATCGCCGTCAGCTTGCCCTCGCTCGTCTCCCCGGTCGCCCCCAGGACGGGACCGAAGGCGAACGTGCCGAACGTGGTGAACATCAGCATGATCGCGATCGACAGGCCCATGTCGCCGACCCGGTTGACCAGGAATGCCTTCTTGGCGGCCGTGGCCGCGCTGGGCTTGTGCTGCCAGAAGCCGATCAGCAGGTACGACGCCAGACCGACGCCCTCCCACCCGACGTACAGCAGCAGGTAGTTGTCCGCGACGACCAGGATCAGCATCGCCGCGAGGAACAGGTTCAGATAGCCGAAGAAGCGGCGCCGGCGCTCGTCGTGCTCCATGTAGCCGATCGAGTAGATGTGGATCAGGGTGCCCACACCGGTGATCAGCAGCACGAACGTCATCGACAACTGGTCCAGCTGGAAGGCCACATCGGCCCGGAAGCCCTCGACCGGAATCCAGCTGAACAGCTTCTGGTGCAGCGCCCGGTCCTCCGCGCCCTTCCCCAGCATGTCGAGGAAGAGGACGACACCGATGACGAACGACACGGCGGCGAGCAGGGTGCCGAGCCAGTGTCCGGACCGGTCCAGCCGTCGGCCGCCGCAGAGCAGGACCGCCGCTCCGAGCAGAGGCGCCGCGACGAGCAGCGCAATCAGGTTCTCCACGATTCAACGTCCCCTTACAGCTTCATCAGGCTGGCGTCGTCGACCGAGGCCGAGTGGCGGGAACGGAACACCGACACGATGATCGCGAGTCCGACCACGACCTCGGCGGCGGCGACGACCATCGTGAAGAAGGCGATGATCTGCCCGTCGAGATTGCCGTGCATCCGGGAGAAGGTCACGAACGCGAGGTTGCAGGCGTTGAGCATCAGCTCCACGCACATGAACACCACGATCGCGTTCCGCCGGATCAGCACCCCGGCCGCACCGATGGTGAACAACAGGGCGGCGAGATAGAGGTAGTTGACCGGGTTCACTTGGCGGCCCCCTCGTCTTCGTTGTCACGGCCGAGGCGCTCCTCGGAGCGCTGCTCCAGCGCCTTGAGCTGGTCCAGCGACTCGCTCGACACATCGCGGATCTGACCGCGGCCGCGCAGCGTCTGCATGACGGTGAGCCCGGACGGTGTGCCGTCCGGAAGCAGGCCCGGGATGTCCACCGCGTTGTGCCGGGCGTAGACACCGGGGGCGGGCAGCGGCGGCACCTGCTTGCCGCGTACGCGCTCCACGGACATCTCCCGCTGGGTCTTCGCCCGTTCGGTGCGCTCCTTGTGGGTGAGCACCATCGCGCCGACCGTCGCCGTGATCAGCAGGGCGCCGGTGATCTCGAAGGCGAAGACGTACTTGGTGAAGAGGAGGCTGGCCAGTCCCTCGATGTTCCCGCCGTGCTCGGCGTTGGCGGTGGAGAGCCCGTTGAAGCTGTTCAACGAGGCGTTGCCGATGCCCGCGATCAGCAGGACGCCGAAGCCGATCCCGCATCCCGCGGCCAGCCAGCGCTGGCCCTTGAGGGTCTCCTTCAGCGAGTCGGCCGCCGTGACACCGACGAGCATGACCACGAAGAGGAACAGCATCATGATCGCGCCGGTGTAGACGACGATCTGGACGACGCCCAGGAAGTAGGCGCCGTTGGCGAGGTAGAAGACCGCCAGGACGATCATGGTCCCGGCGAGGCTCAGCGCACTGTGCACGGTCTTCTTCATCAGTACGGTGGACAGCGCGCCGAGCACGGCGACGGTGCCCAGCAGCCAGAACTGGACGGCCTCGCCGGTCGAGGTCTGGGAGGCCGCCGCGGCCAGGCCGGTCATGCGCCCACCTCCCGCGCCGAGCCGTTGTCCGCGCGGTCGCCGTCCGACGGCTTCTCGCCCTTGGAGACCGCGACCTGACGCTCCGTACCCGGGGCAGCCTCGGTGACGAGACCTCGGTAGTAGTCCTGCTCGTCCATCCCGGGGTAGATCGCGTGCGGGGAGTCGACCATGCCCTCCTCCAGGCCGGCGAGCAGCTCGTCCTTGGTGTAGATGAGGCTCTCGCGGCTGGTGTTGGCGAGCTCGAACTCATTGGTCATCGTCAGTGCCCGGGTCGGGCACGCCTCGATGCACAGACCGCAGAGAATGCAGCGCGCGTAGTTGATCTGGTAGACGCGGCCGTAGCGCTCCCCCGGGGAGTAGCGCTCCTCGTCGGTGTTGTCCGCGCCCTCCACATAGATCGCGTCCGCCGGACAGGCCCAGGCGCACAGCTCGCAGCCGATGCACTTCTCCAGACCGTCCGGGTGGCGGTTGAGCTGATGCCGGCCATGGAAGCGCGGCGCCGTCACCTTCCGCGTTTCCGGATACTGCTCGGTCAGCCGCTTCTTGAACATGGCCTTGAAGGTCACGCCGAAGCCGGCGACAGGGTTCTGGAACTTCTCGCCCGAGGGCTCTGATGACTCAGACACCGTCAGCCTCCTTCCCGTCACTCGAATTTCCGTCACTCTGAGTATCCGACCCGCCACTGACAACGAGCTCCCGCTCGCCCCGCGGCCTGCGGCGCGGCACCGGGGGCAGGGTCTGTCCGGGCAGCGGCGGCACCGGGAATCCGCCCGCCATCGGGTCGAACGCCGGCCCCGGTCCGGCTTCCGCCTGGGCGGCCCGGCCCTTCTTGTCGCGGAAGATGTCGGCGACGAAGGAGATCAGCAGGACCACGATCACGGCTCCGGCCACGTAAAGCACGATCTTCGTGAAGTCGTACCCCTCGTTGCGCAGCGCCCGCACCGTCGCGACCAGCATCAGCCAGAGCAGGGAGACCGGGATCAGGACCTTCCAGCCGAGCTTCATCAGCTGGTCGTAGCGGACCCGGGGCAGCGTGCCGCGCAGCCAGATGAAGAAGAACAGCAGCAGCTGGACCTTGATGACGAACCAGAGCATCGGCCACCAGCCCTGGTTCGCGCCCTCCCAGAAGGTGCTGATCGGCCACGGGGCCCGCCAGCCGCCCAGGAACAGGGTCGTGGAGACCGCCGAGACGGTGACCATGTTGACGTACTCGGCGAGCATGAACATCGCGAACTTGATCGACGAGTACTCGGTGTTGAAGCCGCCGACCAGGTCGCCCTCGGACTCCGGCATGTCGAACGGGGCCCGGTTGGTCTCACCGACCATCGTGACGATGTAGATGATGAAGGAGACCGGCAGCAGCAGGATGAACCAGCGGTCCTGCTGCGCCTCCACGATCTTCGAGGTCGACATCGACCCGGAGTAGAGGAAGACCGAGGCGAACGCGGCGCCCATCGCGATCTCGTAGCTGATCATCTGTGCGCAGGAGCGCAGGCCGCCGAGGAGCGGGTACGTCGAACCCGACGACCAGCCCGCCAGCACGATGCCGTAGATCCCGACCGAGGCGACCGCGAGGATGTAGAGCATCGCGATGGGCAGGTCGGTGAGCTGCATCGCCGTACGGTGCCCGAAGATCGAGACCTGGTTGTCGGACGGGCCGAACGGGATCACCGCGATCGCCATGAACGCCGGAATGGCGGCGACGACCGGCGCCAGCACGTACACGACCTTGTCGGCGCGCTTGACGACGACGTCTTCCTTCAGCATCAGCTTGATGCCGTCGGCGAGGGACTGGAGCATGCCCCAGGGACCGTGCCGGTTGGGCCCGATGCGCAGCTGCATCCAGGCGACGACCTTGCGCTCCCACACGATGGAGAAGAGCACGGTCACCATCAGGAACGCGAAGCAGAACACCGCCTTGATGACGACGAGCCACCACGGGTCGGTGCCGAACATCGACAGATCGTCGGCGGCGAGTACGGCCCCGTGCGGTGCCGCGGCCAGTTGAGCGAAGGCAGTCACGCCCCCACCTCCGGTGTGATGTCGGGAGTGCCCGGTCCGGCGGGGCCGATCCGGACCAGACCGCCGGGCCGGGCGCCGGTGTCGGCCGGGACGCCCCGCCCGACGGAGTTCAGCGGCACCCAGACCACCCGGTCCGGCATGTCGGTGACCTTCAACGGGAGTTCGACGCTGCCCGCCGGGCCGGTGACGGCCAGCAGGTCGCCGTCCTTCACGCCCGTCTCGGCCGCGGTGGCGGCGGAGAGCCGGGCGACCGAGGCGTGCCGGGTGCCGGCCAGCGCGTCGTCGCCCTCCTGGAGCCGGCCCAGGTCGAGCAGCATCCGGTGGCCGGCGAGGACCGCCTCGCCGGCGCCGGGCCGGGGCAGCGGCCGTGCCGGCTCGTCCGGGTCGGCGGCGTGCGCCCCGGCCCAGCCGCCGAGCCGGTCCAGCTCACGGCGTACGGACTTCAGGTCCGGCAGCGCGAAACGGCTGGGTTCGCCGGCGCCCGTGGCGTCGGCCAGCGCATCGGCCAGCATGTGCAGCACCCGCGCATCGGCCGGTGCGAGCGTCCGCGTCATCTGCTCGGGCTTCAGCGCCGCCTCGAACATCCGGGCCCTGCCCTCCCAGTTGAGGAAGGTCCCGGCCTTCTCGGCCACCGCGGCGACCGGGAGGACCACATCGGCCCGCTCGGTCACCTCGCTGGGCCGCAGCTCCAGCGAGACCAGGAAACCGACCCGGTCCAGGGCTTCCAGGGACCGTGCCGGGTCCGGCAGGTCCACGGGCTCGACCCCGGCGACGAGCAGCGCGCCCAGTTCACCGGTGGCCGCGGCCTCCAGGATCTGGCCGGTGTCACGGCCGAAGCGGGACGGGAGTTCGGCGACGCCCCAGACGGCCGCCACCTCGTCCCTGGCCCGCGGGTCGGTCGCCGGACGGCCGCCGGGCAGCAGCGACGGGAGCGCGCCCGCCTCCACCGCGCCGCGCTCGCCGGCCCGTCGCGGAATCCACACCAGGGCGGCCCCGGTCGCGGTCGCGGTCCGCACCGCGGCGGTGAGCCCGCCCGGCACGCCCGCCAGCCGCTCGCCGACCACGATCACGGCGCCCTCGCCGCGCAGCGCCTCGGCCGCCGCGGCTCCGTCGCCGTCGAGCCCGACGCCGCCCGCGATCGCGTCCAGCCACTCGGTCTCGGTGCCGGGGGCGGCGGGGAGCAGTGTGCCGCCCGCCTTCGCCAGCCCGCGTGTGGCGTGCGAGGCGACGGCGAACGTGCGCTGTCCGTGCTTGCGGTTCGCCTTGCGCAGCCGCAGGAAGACGCCGGGCGCCTCCTCCTCCGACTCGAACCCGGCCAGCAGCACCGCCGGGGCCTTCTCCAGCGAGGTGTATGTGACACCCGTGTGGTCCAGGTCCCGGCCGCGCCCGGCGACGCGGGCGGCCAGGAAGTCGGCCTCCTCGCCGCTGTGCGTCCGGGCCCGGAAGTCGACGTCGTTGGTGTCCAGCACGACCCGGGCGAACTTGCCGTACGCGTACGCGTCCTCGACGGTCAGCCGTCCGCCGGTCAGGACGCCGGCCCGGCCGCGTGCGGCGGCCAGTCCGGTGGCCGCGGCGGCCAGCGCCTCGGGCCAGCTCGCCGGTTCCAGGACGCCGTCCGCGTTGCGCACCAGCGGAGTGGTGAGCCGGTCCCGCTGCTGTGCGTAGCGGAAGCCGAAGCGGCCCTTGTCGCAGATCCACTCCTCGTTGACCTCGGGGTCGTTGGCGGCGAGCCGCCGCATGACCTTGCCGCGCCGGTGGTCGGTGCGGGTCGCGCAGCCGCCCGCGCAGTGCTCGCACACCGACGGCGACGACACCAGGTCGAAGGGCCGGGAGCGGAACCGGTACGCGGCCGAGGTCAGCGCCCCGACCGGGCAGATCTGGATGGTGTTCCCGGAGAAGTACGACTCGAACGGGTCGCCCTCGCCCGTACCGACCTGCTGGAGCGCGCCGCGCTCGATCAGCTCGATCATCGGGTCGCCGGCCACCTGGTTGGAGAACCGGGTGCAGCGCGCGCAGAGCACGCACCGCTCACGGTCCAGCAGCACCTGGGTGGAGATCGGCACGGGCTTCTCGTACGTCCGCTTCCTGCCGTCGAACCGCGAGTCGGCGTCGCCGTGCGACATCGCCTGGTTCTGCAGCGGGCACTCGCCGCCCTTGTCGCAGACCGGGCAGTCCAGCGGGTGGTTGATGAGCAGCAGCTCCATCACACCCTTCTGCGCCTTCTCGGCGACCGGCGAGGTGAGCTGCGACCGCACCACCATGCCGTCGGTGCAGGTGATGGTGCAGGACGCCATCGGCTTGCGCTGGCCCTCGACCTCGACGATGCACTGGCGGCAGGCGCCGGCCGGGTCGAGGAGCGGGTGGTCGCAGAAGCGCGGGATCTCGATGCCGAGGAGTTCGGCGGCCCGGATGACCAGGGTGCCCTTGGGCACGCTGATCTCGATGCCGTCGATGGTCAGCGTGACGAGGTCCTCGGGCGGGACGGCCGCCTCGCCGCCCCCGGAGGGCGCACTCGTGGTGACTGTCATGCGTTCACCCCCTGGTGAGCGTTCTTGTCGTCGGCCCAGGCGGTCGACCTGGCGGGATCGAAGGGGCAGCCCCGGCCCGTGATGTGCTGCTCGTACTCCTCGCGGAAGTACTTCAGCGAGGAGAAGATCGGCGAGGCGGCGCCGTCGCCGAGGGCGCAGAAGGACTTGCCGTTGATGTTGTCGGCGATGTCGTTCAGCTTGTCGAGGTCGGCCATCTGTCCCTTGCCGGCCTCGATATCGCGGAGCAACTGGACCAGCCAGTAGGTGCCTTCGCGGCACGGCGTGCATTTGCCGCAGGACTCGTGGGCGTAGAACTCGGTCCAGCGGGTGACGGCCCGCACGACGCAGGTCGTCTCGTCGAAGCACTGGAGCGCCTTGGTGCCGAGCATGGAACCGGCGGCGCCGACGCCCTCGTAGTCGAGCGGCACATCGAGGTGCTCGTCGGTGAACATCGGGGTCGAGGAGCCGCCCGGGGTCCAGAACTTCAGCCGGTGGCCGGGGCGCATGCCGCCGCTCATGTCGAGCAGCTGGCGCAGCGTGATGCCGAGCGGGGCCTCGTACTGGCCGGGGCTCGCGACATGCCCGCTGAGCGAATACAGCGTGAAGCCGGGGGACTTCTCGCTGCCCATCGACTTGAACCACTCCTTGCCCCGGTTCAGGATCGCGGGAACCGAAGCGATGGACTCGACGTTGTTCACCACGGTGGGGCAGGCGTACAGACCGGCGACCGCGGGGAAGGGAGGCCGCAGCCGGGGCTGGCCGCGTCGCCCTTCGAGCGAGTCGAGCAGTGCGGTCTCCTCACCGCAGATGTACGCGCCCGCGCCCGCGTGCACGGTGAGTTCCAGGTCGAGCCCCGAGCCCAGGATGTCCGTCCCGAGGAAGCCCGCCGCGTACGCCTCGCGCACGGCCTCGTGCAACCGCCGCAGTACGGGGACGACTTCACCCCGCAGATAGATGAAGGCGTGCGAGGACCGGATCGCGTAGCAGGCGATCACGATGCCCTCGATGAGGGAGTGCGGGTTGGCGAAGAGGAGCGGGATGTCCTTGCAGGTCCCGGGCTCCGACTCGTCGGCGTTGACCACCAGATAGTGCGGTTTGCCGTCGCCCTGGGGGATGAACTGCCACTTCATCCCGGTGGGGAATCCCGCGCCGCCGCGGCCGCGCAGACCGGAGTCCTTGACGTAGGCGATGAGTTCGTCCGGGGACATGGCGAGGGCCTTGCGCAGCCCCTCGTATCCCTCGTGGCGCCGGTAGGTCTCCAGGGTCCAGGATTCCGGCTCGTCCCAGAAGGCGGAGAGGACGGGGGCGAGCAACTTCTCGGGGTTGCTCCCGTTCCCGTTGCCGTTGAGCTCGGCGGCCAAGGTCATCACTTCCCCTCCTCTGCGGCGGGACCGGCCGTGCGGTCCTGGTCCTGCGGGGTGTCGGCGCGGGCCGGCTCGCCGCGCGGGGAGACGACCTTCGGATGCGGCTCCTCGCCCCTGGCGAGCCGGAGTCCGGTCAGCGAGGCGGGGCCCGCGCCGCCGGACGCCTCGACGGCGCCGGGGCGCTCGTCGGGGAAGCCGGCCAGGATCCGGGCGGTCTCCTTGTACGAGCAGAGCGGGGCGCCGCGGGTGGGTTCGACGGTGCGCCCGGCGATCAGGTCGTCGACCAGGCGGGTCGCGCTCTCGGGCGTCTGGTTGTCGAAGAACTCCCAGTTGACCATCACCACAGGGGCGAAGTCGCAGGCCGCGTTGCACTCGATGTGTTCGAGGGTGACCTTGCCGTCCGCAGTTGTCATATCGGGTCCGTCGTTGCCGACGCCGAGGTGCTCCTTGAGCCGGTCGAAGATCGCGTCTCCGCCCATCACCGCGCACAGGGTGTTGGTGCAGACGCCGACCTGGTAGTCACCGCTCGGCTTGCGCCGGTACATCGTGTAGAAGGTGGCGACCGCGGTGACCTCGGCGGTGGTGAGGCCGAGCAGCTCGGCGCAGAACGCCATGCCCGTACGGGAGACGTACCCCTCCTCGGACTGCACCAGGTGCAGCAGCGGCAGGAGCGCGGAGCGGCTGTCGGGGTAGCGGGCGATCACCTCCTTCGCGTCGGCTTCGAGCCTGGCGCGCACCTCGGCCGGGTAGGCGGGGGCGGGGAGCTGCGGCATCCCCAGACTGACTTCCTGACGTGCTTCGGTCACCGGTCGACGCCTCCCATCACGGGGTCGATGGACGCGACGGCGACGATGACGTCGGCGACCTGGCCGCCCTCGCACATCGCCGCCATGGCCTGCAGATTGGTGAAGGACGGGTCGCGGAAGTGGACCCGGTAGGGGCGGGTGCCGCCGTCCGACACGACGTGCACGCCGAGCTCTCCCTTGGGCGACTCGACCGCGGTGTACACCTGTCCGGCCGGGACCCGGAAGCCCTCGGTCACCAGCTTGAAGTGGTGGATCAGGGCCTCCATGGAGGTGCCCATGATCTTCTTGATGTGGTCGAGCGAGTTGCCGAGCCCGTCCGGGCCGAGCGCGAGCTGCGCGGGCCAGGCGATCTTCTTGTCGGCGACCATCACCGGTCCGGGGGCGAGCCGGTCGATGCACTGCTCGATGATCCGCAGCGACTGGCGCATCTCCTCCAGCCGGATGAGGAAGCGGCCGTAGGCGTCGCAGCTGTCGGCGGTGGGGACGTCGAACTCGTAGTTCTCGTATCCGCAGTAGGGGTCCGTCTTGCGCAGGTCGTGCGGGAGTCCGGCGGAGCGCAGGATCGGGCCGGTGGCGCCGAGTGCCATGCAGCCGGTCAGGTCGAGATAGCCGACGTCCTGCATACGGGCCTTGAAGATCGGGTTGCCGGTGGCGAGCTTGTCGTACTCCGGCAGGTTCCTCTTCATGGTCTTCACGAACTCGCGGAGCTGGTCGATCGCGCCGGGCGGCAGGTCCTGGGCGAGTCCGCCGGGCCGGATGAACGCGTGGTTCATCCGCAGGCCGGTGATCAGCTCGAAGAGGTCGAGAACGAGTTCACGGTCGCGGAAGCCGTAGATCATGATCGTCGTGGCGCCGAGCTCCATGCCGCCGGTGGCGATGCACACCAGATGCGAGGAGATCCGGTTGAGCTCCATCAGGAGCACGCGCAGGACGGTGGCCCGGTCGGGGATCTGGTCCTCGATGCCGAGCAGCTTCTCGACGCCCAGGCAGTACGCCGCCTCGTTGAAGAACGGCGTCAGGTAGTCCATGCGCGTCACGAAGGTGGTGCCCTGGGTCCAGTTCCGGAATTCGAGGTTCTTCTCGATGCCGGTGTGGAGATAGCCGATGCCGCAGCGGGCCTCGGTGACGGTCTCGCCGTCGATCTCCAGGATCAGCCGGAGCACCCCGTGCGTGGACGGGTGCTGGGGGCCCATGTTGACGATGATGCGCTCGTCGTCGGACTTGACCGCCGACTCGACGACCTCGTCCCAGTCGCCGCCGGTGACTGTATATACAGTCCCCTCGGTCGTCGCCCGGGCATCCGAAAGGGGCGTCCCGGAGGGACTCGCCGAGGGGGGGCGGCCGGGCGACGGGTGGGAGTGGGGAGTAGACATCAGGAGTACGACCTCCGCTGGTCCGGAGCCGGGATCTGGGCGCCCTTGTACTCGACGGCGATGCCGCCGAGCGGATAGTCCTTGCGCTGCGGGAAGCCCTGCCAGTCGTCCGGCATCATGATCCGGGTGAGGGCGGGATGCCCGTCGAAGACGAGCCCGAAGAAGTCGTAGGCCTCGCGCTCGTGCCAGTCGTTGGTCGGGTAGACGTCGACGAGGGACGGGATGTGCCGATCGCTGTCCGGGGCCGAGACCTCCAGGCGGATCAGCCGGCCGTGCGTGAGCGAACGCAGGTGGTAGACGGCGTGCAGCTCACGGCCCTTGTCGCCGAGGAAGTGGACACCGCTCACGCCCGTACAGAGCTCGAAGCGCAGCGCCGGGTCGTCGCGCAGGGTCCGGGCGACCCGGACGAGATGCTCGCGGGCGATGTGGAAGGTGAGCTCGCCGCGGTCGACGACGGTCTTCTCGATGGCGTTCCCGGGAAGCAGGTCCTGTTCCTCCAGGGCCCCCTCCAGCTCGTCGGCCACCTCGTCGAACCAGCCGCCGTACGGGCGGGACGTGGCGCCGGGCAGGCTCACCGTGCGGACGAGGCCGCCGTAACCGGAGGTGTCGCCGCCGTTGTTGGCGCCGAACATGCCCTTGCGTACGCCGATGACCTCGCCGGTCTCGTCGCGCGGTGCGGGCAGGCCGCTGTCGTTCTGCTCGTCGTGGTTCGGGTTCTCGCTCACCGCAGCAGCCCCTTCATCTCGATCAGGGGCAGTGCCTTGAGAGCCGCGTCCTCCGCCTCGCGGGCGGCCTCCTCCGCGTTGACCCCGAGCTTGGAGGTCTGGATCTTCTGGTGGAGCTTGAGGATCGCGTCCATCAGCATCTCGGGCCGCGGCGGGCAGCCCGGCAAATAAATATCAACCGGGACAATGTGATCAACACCCTGAACAATGGCGTAATTGTTGAACATTCCGCCCGACGATGCGCAAACCCCCATGGAGATCACCCACTTGGGGTTGGGCATCTGGTCGTAGACCTGCCTCAGGACGGGCGCCATCTTCTGGCTGACCCGCCCTGCCACGATCATCAGGTCCGCCTGTCGTGGCGATCCGCGGAAGACCTCCATACCGAAACGGGCCAGGTCGTAGCGCCCGGCCCCGGTCGTCATCATCTCGATGGCGCAACAGGCGAGGCCGAAGGTGGCGGGGAAGACGGAGGACTTCCGCACCCAGCCGGCGGCCTGCTCGACAGTGGTCAGTACGAAGCCGCTCGGCAGCTTCTCTTCGAGTCCCATGGTGTGCCCCTCAGCCCCTCAGTCCCATTCCAGGCCGCCGCGACGCCATACGTACGCGTAGGCGACGAAGACGGTGAGCACGAAGAGCAGCATCTCCACGAGCCCGAAGATCCCCAGGGCGTCGAAGGTGACCGCCCAGGGATAGAGGAAGACGATCTCGATGTCGAAGACGATGAAGAGCATCGCCGTCAGGTAGTACTTGATGGGGAAGCGGCCGCCTCCGGCCGGAGTGGGGGTGGGTTCGATCCCGCACTCGTACGCTTCGAGCTTTGCCCGGTTGTACCGCTTGGGGCCGATAAGCGTGGCCATGACCACGGAGAAGATCGCAAACCCTGCCCCGAGGGCGCCGAGCACGAGGATGGGCGCGTAGGCATTCACGCTCCTCGCTCCTTCCAGTCGTCCTTGACCGTTGGACCGCATCGGGCAACCGGCTCGCCGCCTCACCAAGATCGTGCGCATGTGAGGCAGTTCACAAGCCCGACTGCCCCGCATCCTATGCCCGCCATCCTGTGATCTGCGACACGGGGTAGTACACCGAGTTTGTGATCTCCGCCACCCGGCGAATGATCATGAAGCCGGAGGAGGGTCGATCTTCATACGCAAAGCGGCTATGCGGTCACGAGACGTGACATTTGAGGTTCTTATCGCTGGTCAAAGCGCTCTTGCATTAACAATGAGACGCCTCTACATGCAAATTAGCAATGGACAGCGATGCATGATATGGGGATCTCTCTCATTCCGGACTCACCCGCGCGAGGGGCCCACGTCGAGCGAAGTGGACGCGTGCCCACATTCACGATCTTCCGGACGGAAGACCGACCACCCGCCGATCCGCCCGGACCGCACGCGCGAACGCACGCACGGACCCCGTCCGCGGACCCACTCACGAACCCGTCCGCGGACCCACTCACTGACCCCACTCACAGACCCGTCCGCGGCCCCACTCACGGACTTCACTTGCGGGCCTCGGGCACGGGTCCGGCCCGAAGATCGTCCACGCCCCGGCCGCACGACCGCCGCACGACGATCACGCCGCGACCTGCTGTGACCTGCGTCACTCCATTGAGGCTTCAATAAAAGCGGGCTTGGCCAACGGTGCGAACGGATGGTAGGTGACGGGCAATTAGGGCATATTGCCGAAAGTCCGTGATCACAGCGTTGATCAAGCGTGCCCGGTTTGCCCGTTGCGGCGTCAATAAGAGCCGCCAGAAAGCGGATTCACGGATTCCGGACGTAACTGTGTCGTAACACACGTTTCTTGATGAGAGCCCCGAGGCCCTGATAGCGCTAGTACCCATGTCCCACACCGCTCACATACCCAGCCACCGGAAGCCCCGCCGAAACGCCCCGAAGACGGCGCTGCGGGCCGGAGTTGCCGGTGGCGTCCTCAGCACCATCGCGGTCGCAGCCGCCGCCGGCCCGGCCCAGGCCGAGCCGGTGACCCAGACCATCGAGATGCCCACCATCACCTCCGGGCTCTCCACCGCCGTCGCCGCGTCCGCCGAGGCCACGCAGCAGGTCGCCCAGGACCTGCAGACGCAGGCCCAGGAAGACGCCGCGGCCGCCACCGCCGCCAAGGCCGCCAAGAAGGCCAAGGCCGAGGCGGTACGCAAGGCGGAGGCCAAGAAGAAGGCGGAGGCGGCCGCCAAGGCCAAGGCCGAGGCCGCCCTGCGCGCTTCCCGCGCCGAGGCCCGCACGACGCTCAGCGCGTCCTCCGGCTCCTCCACCAACGTGGCCTCGACGACGTCTGCCTCTTCTTCTTCCTCTTCTTCCTCCTCGTCGTCGAGCGCGACCGGCTCCGCCGCGTCCGTCCTCGCCTTCGTGAAGGCCCAGGTCGGCGACGCGTACGTGTCCGGCGGCACCGGCCCCAACTCGTGGGACTGCTCCGGTCTCGTCCAGGCCGCGTTCCGCTCGGTGGGTGTCGACCTGCCGCGCGTCTCGCAGGCCCAGTCCACCGCGGGCACCCAGGTCTCCCTGAGCAACCTCCAGCCGGGCGACATCCTGTACTGGGGCGGCGCGGGCAGCGCGTACCACGTCGGGGTGTACGTGGGCGGCGGCCAGTTCGTCGGTGCGCAGAACTCCAGCACCGGTGTGGTGCAGCGCCCGCTCTCCTACGACCCGCCGTCGGGCGCGGTCCGCGTTCTCTGATTCACAAGCGCGCGTGAGCGCGCGCAGGCGCGTATGAAGACGGCGAAGGGCCGTCGCTCCCCCCGCTCGGGAGCGACGGCCCTTCGCCGTGCCCGGCGCCGCTCGGGACGCGCCCAGCACACATCAGTGGGGCCAGGACCCACTCATGCACACTGGCCAGGAACGGTGAACCACACTGTCCCCGAGCGTGGCGACCGCCCCACCTGGGCGGTGGGGAGAACCCCACCACGGCACGCGGTGCTGGCACCCCGATGAATTCGGGGGACCGCTTTACTGCCCGTATCGCCTGCTGAGCGGACGATGGTTGCATGCAGCAGAAGCAGGCCCATTCGCCCGGTCGCGGTCGCGATCCATTCATAGACATCATCAGAGCACTATGCGTGCTGGCCGTGATTTCCCAGCACTGGCTCATGCCCGTACTGGCCTATGAGAATGGGCATTTGAGCACCGGGAATGCTCTCGCGAGTCCCGGCTGGTGGATTGTCACATGGCTGACACAGGTCATGCCCATGGTGTTCTTCGCCGGTGGGGCCGCGAATTTCTTCTCGTTCCGGTCGGCGAAATCGGTGAACACCTGGCTCCGGAGCAGAATTGCGCGTCTCCTGGTGCCGGTCATACCCCTGGCAGCCGTGTGGCTGCTGCTGCCCCACGCGTTGATCGGCGCGGGAGCGCCTGAGCAACCGGTGCTGATGGCGGGCAAAATAGCCGGGCAGCTGCTCTGGTTCCTCGCCGTCTACGTGCTCGTGGTCGCGCTCACACCGGTGATGTTCCGGTGGTACCGCCGGTACGGATGGCGCGTGATCGGCGTGCTCGCCTTCTGTGCGCTGGTCGTCGATGTGCTGCGCTTCGAGGTCGGCCCCGCGATCGGTTTCGTGAACGCCCTGTTCGTCTGGCTGGCGGCCCACCAGTTCGGCTTCCACTACGCCGACGGCGGCCTGCGCATGCGGAGCGGGTGGGCATCGGCGGGTCTGGCCGCTGTCGGCTTCGGCCTCACCGCCGCCGCTGTGTTCTTCGGCCCGTATCCGGCATCCATGATCGGAATGCCCGGGGCCCCGGTCTCCAACATGAGCCCGCCGACCGCGCTGATGCTGTCGCTGACGATCGGGCAGCTCGGACTCTGGCTGACGCTCAAGCCGGTCATCACACGGTTCGCCGAACGTCCACTGGCCACCTCCGTTCTTCAATGGTGCGGAACCCGCTTCATGACCCTGTACCTCTGGCACATGCCCGCACTCGTGATGACGGCGGGAATCGCCATTGTCGGACTCGGCTTCTCGACACCGAAGCCCGGCAGCGCGATGTGGTTCGCGGTGGTACCACTGTGGGTCGGCGTTTCGGGAATCTTCCTGGCGTGCTTCACGAGAATTTTCGGCCGGTTCGAATTCCGTCGCCGCTCCGGTGCGGCATCGGACATGAACCTCGGCAAGGTTGTTGTCGCGGCCGTCCTTTCCGCCGGCGGCCTCCTCGGACTTGCCGCACAGGGGTTCATTTCCCCCGGAAATCCACTCGGTCCGGTGCTCTGGGTGCTGCTGGTGCTGGCCGGGCTGCTCGTCGTACGGGAGAAGAACGCCCCGAAGGCCGTTGTCGCGCAGGTTTCTCGCACGGTGCCCGTTCAGTCGGCCGTGCGTCATGAGGACGCGCGGAACGGAGATGCCCGGAATGAAGATGCCCGGGTTCTCGCCCGGCAGGGCAGCGGGTGACGGTCTCGCGCCCCGCATGCGAGTCGGGGCGCCTCAGCGTCCGGAGGCGACGAGGGTGAACCACACCGCCTTCGAGTGCGGCGACCGTGCCCCGTACGCGGTGGTCCCCCACCGAGCGGCGAGCCCGTCCACGAGGACGAGCCCCCGGCCGCCCTCGTCCACCCCGGCATCAGGTGCGGGGGTGCGCGGGGGCGGCGGTGTGGGCAGGCGGCCGGGCTCGTCGTCCGTCACGTACACCGTCACCTGCCGGTGGTTGACGGTGACCTCCACCCGGACCTGCGGCGAGTCCGTGTGGCAGTACGCGTTGGAGACGACCTCGCTCACGCAGAGCCGCGCGTCGTCGACGAGGCCCGGGTGCCCGGTGGCACACAGCACCGTCGCCACGAAGTCCCGCACGATCTTGGGGGCGGTGGGGGCGTTCGGCACGACGAGCCGGTATCGCTCGCCGCGCTGGGGGAAGTAGGGGGCTGGTGGCGGAGGGGCGGTTACGGAGGTCATGCCGAGGTCTCCCAACTCACGTGTCCGTAGTCCCGGTCCGTGTCATCGGCCGCGGGTACGCGCGGGGCGCGTTCAACTGGCTGACGAGCGGCTGCACTTCGGACCGGCAAGGCGGTACTGCACCCTTCGCACCGTAGGGGGCAACTATGCTCCGGAGCAACAATGTCGCTTTCCTTCACACGACTGGGTGAACGAGAGCCATCGCTGCCAGCGGTCCTGCAAAACTGTGTGCAGACAGGAGAGGGTGGACATGCCGCCGAGGGACAACCCGACTGCCCGCCAGGCCCGCTTGGGCGGCGAGCTGAGGAAGTTGCGTGAGCGAGCCGGCAAGACCGCTCGCGAAGCTGCCGGAATGATCTCCGCCGACCAGGCGAAGATCAGTCACATAGAGGCGGGCCGCACGGGTATCGGCGAGGACCGCATCCGTCGCCTGGCCAGCTTCTACGCCTGCGACGACAGCGCGCTAATCGAGGCACTCTGCACCATCTCGCGGGAGCACCGCGGCCAGTTCTGGTGGGACGAGTACCGCGGCGTACTCGCACCCGGCTTCCTGAACATCGCGGAACTGGAACACCATGCGACCCATATGCGTTGCCTTCAGTCCGTGACGATGCCTGGGCTGCTCCAGACGCCCCAGTACGCGCGGGCGCTGTTCGAAGGGGTCCTGCCCAAGTTGCCCGAGGACGAGGTGGAAGCGAGGGTCGAACATCGCATGCGTCGGCAAGCCGTGCTCGACCGCGAGGTGCCGCCGAAGTTCGACGTCATCGTTCACGAAGCCGGTCTCCGCATGAGAGTCGGCGGCCGGGAGGTCGCACGCGGACAACTGGAACGCCTTGTGGAGGCAACGGACAGGCCAGCAGTAACGGTCCGCGTGATCCCGTTCGCCAGCGAACAGTTCGTGGAGGTGACACAGACCGTCCTGTACGCGGGCGGGGTCGTACCGCAACTCGACACCGTCCACATCGACGCCCCGTTCGGCGGCGTACAACTGGACGCCGTGGCAGACCTGAACCGGTACGGCATGCAACTCGACTTCGCTCAGCGGGTCAGTCTCGCGCCCGAGGAGTCGCGGAGCTTCATTCACCACATCGCGCGGGACCTGTGATAATCCGCAGCATGAACGCAGACATCGAATGGCAGAAGTCGTCGTTCTCCGGCGGCGGCGGGGAGCAGTGCGTCGAGGTGGCACGGCACGCCGACGACATCCTGATGCGCGAGAGCGACGATCCGAGCGTGGTGGCCACCATGAACCGGGCCAAGTTCGCTGCGTTCATCCAAGGCGTCAAGGCAGGCGGGTTCGACCACTTCGTTCAGTAGGTCTCCATCGGCAGCCCCCGTCCGGCAGGCGGGGGCTGCCGTATGCCCGGATCACCCGAGACGCATACTTGCCCCGGAGCACGCTTGCCCCAGCGCCATGTGTGACGCTACCGTCACCGTACGTCGCCGATGCCGATCCGTTTCAGGAGCCGGCCCCACGCGCGGCGTCATAACTCCCCCGTGCCCACGGCCAGTTGGAGCCGGGCGACCCCACGTGCTGCGATCGGACAGTCGACCATGCGTACACTCCCGCACGCCCACACCCACTCCCCCGCCCCGTTGGAGATGCGCGCCGAACACGGCTACCGGTTCGAGGCCCTCCGCTACGGCTCCGCCACCGGCTTCCGGCCGGAACCGATCGACCTCCGCATCGTCGCCACTCCCCAGGAAGCCATCCGCGCCATCCGGATCCAGCTCCGGGCCACCCACCTCTTCGGTCTCACGCCCCGTGAGCTGGCCCGCGCGCTCCACTGGGCCGACCAGGGCGGCTGGACACAGGCGCTGGCCGCACTCCATCGCGGCGAGCCATGCGGCTTCGTCCTCCTGCTCCGTAAAGGGCGCCACCTGGAGTGGAACGTACGTCCCCTGGCCTACCTCGTCGGAAAAACCGAGTGCGTTAGGGTCGACGGGGCGCAGTGAGTGACCACTGTCTGTTCAGAAAACGGCTGATCCGGGCCGGAATGTGGAGTCGTTCATGCGGGATTACTTGCTCATGCTGTTCATCACGGCAGCGGTAACCCTTCTCCTGACCGGTCCGGTACGGAAGTTCGCCATCGCCGTCGGGGCGGTGCCCGAGATCCGGGCGCGTGACGTCCACCGCGAACCCACTCCGCGCCTCGGTGGCATCGCCATGTTCGGCGGGCTGCTGGCCGGATATCTGGTGGCCTCGCACCTCCCGCACCTGGAGGAGATCTTCACCCAGAGCTCGACGCCCCGGGCGCTGCTGTCCGGTGCCGCGCTGATCTGGCTGCTGGGGGTGCTCGACGACAAGTGGGAGCTCGATTCACTGGTCAAGCTCGGCGGGCAGTTGCTGGCCGCCGGTGTGATGGTGTTCCAGGGACTGACGATCCTCTGGCTCCCCGTGCCGGGCACCGACGGGTTCTACCTCGCCGACTGGCAGGGCACCCTGCTGACCGTGGGACTGATCGTCTTCACCATCAACGCGGTCAACTTCGTCGACGGGCTCGACGGACTGGCCGCCGGGATGGTGGGCATCGCGGCGACGGCGTTCTTCCTGTACGCCTACCGGCTCTGGTACGGCTACGGGATCGAGGCCGCCGCGGCCACCACGCTGATCTCCGCGATCCTGGTGGGCATGTGCCTCGGCTTCCTGGTCCACAACACGCACCCGGCCCGGATCTTCATGGGGGACTCCGGGTCCATGCTGCTCGGGCTGCTCATCGCCGGGTGCGCCATCTCCGTCACGGGCGAGGTCGATCCGAGCCTCCTCAAGCAGACCGTCGACGGTACGTCCGGGTCGGCCGCGATGGTGCCGGTCTACATTCCGCTGCTGCTGCCGCTGTCCGTCATCGCGCTGCCGGTCGCGGACCTCGTGCTCGCCGTCGTCAGGCGTACGTGGAACGGACGGTCCCCCTTCTCCGCCGACAAGGGACACCTCCACCACCGGCTGCTCCAGCTCGGACACTCGCAACGCCGGGCCGTGCTCCTCATGTACTTCTGGTCGTCGCTGTTCTCGTTCGGGATCGTGGCCTACTCGGCGCGGGGCGCCAAGTCCTGGATGCTGTTCGCCGTCGCGTTCGTCTGCGGACTGGGTGTGCTTCTGCTGCTCCAGCCACGCTACGAATCCGGCCTGGCCCGCCTGCTGGGCCGGGTACGGCCGCGCAGGTCCGGGAGCCGCGTGGTCGCCACCGGCGGGAAGCGCACCGGGGCCGACGACCACCGCACACGCGTGGACGCCGGCCACCGGGACGGCTGACGGGCGGCCCGAGGGCGGTGGAGAACACCGGGTGGCGGCTCGGGGCCTCGGACCCGATTCGAGCGAATGCCGAACCCGCGCCCGCCTTGCCCGGCCACCGGGTTTGCGCCCCTATGCTGAGGGGTGTGAGCTGCTGTTGGTTTGTTGTGTTGAAGTGAGTTGTGGTGAGCAGGGGTGGGTCCTGGTGGCGGGTTTGTGGGGTGGGAACGGGGGTTCTGGGGTCGAATGGGTGACCTTGGGGGCTGGTGCTCGTTGGGCTGGGTAGCGGGTGTCCGGTCTTGGGGGAGGGGGTGTTGTGGTGGGTGGTGTGCGGGAGTTGGCGGCGCCGTTCGTGGTGGCCGGGCCGTGCGGGGTGGCGGTCCGGGACCGTCTCAAGCACCTCACGCCCTGGGACGAGGAGGTTCTGCGTGCGGTCGGTGAGCACCAGGGCCGTCTGGCTTCCCGTGACCTCAGGGCCCGTTGTGCGGATGGACTGGAGCACAGCAAGGAGACCTGGGCGTCGCGCAAGCGGGACCTGACCGCCCGGTCGTCGTCGCGGATCGCCGGTGCGATCACCAAGGCCACCCATGATCAGTGGGCGCTGGCGCGGCGTTGCCAGGCGGCGCACGTCCAGACGCTGGAGGCCGGGATCAGGACGCTGCGGCACCGCCTGTCCCTTCCCCTCGGCGCGCCGGGAACGAAGCGGGCCCCGGGTGGTTACCGGTCCAGGGGTGAGTGGTTCCACAAGTCCCGCCGTCTCACGGCGCTGGAAGCCCGGCATGATGCTGCGGTCCGTGACCGGCAGGCCGGGCGGGTCCGGGTCGTGCGGGGCGGCAAACGTCTTCTCAACACCCGCCACCACCTCGCCGACGCCCACCTCACCGAGGAGCAGTGGCGGGAGCGCTGGGAGGCGGAGCGCTGGTTCATCGCCGCCGACGGTGAGTCCGGGAAGCGGTTCGGGAACGAGACGATCCGCGTCACCCCGGACGGCGAAGTATCGATCAAGCTGCCTGCCCCGCTCTCCCACCTGGCCAACACCAAGCACGGCCGGTACACCCTCGCCTCGACCGTAAGGTTTGCGCACCGGGGCGTGGAGTGGGCCGACCGCGTCACCGCGAACCGGGCCGTCGCCTACCGCATCCACCTCGACACCGGCCGTGGCCGCTGGTACCTCACCGCGTCCTGGCAACGCCCCGTCGTCCAGACGATCCCGCTGGCCACCGCCCGCGCCCGGGGCATGATCGGCGTCGACACCAACGCCGACCACTTCGCCGCCTACCACCTCGACCCGCACGGCAACCCCACCGGCGAGCCCCGGCGCTTCTTCTACGACCTGTCCGGCACCACCGCCCACCGCGACGCCCGGATCCGCCACGCGCTGACCCAGCTCCTGCACTGGGCCAGACAAACCGGTGCGGGTGCGATCGCCATCGAGGACCTCGACTTCACCACCGAGAAGACCCGCGAGAAACACGGCCGCAGGAAGCGGTTCAGGCAGCTGATCTCCGGCATCCCGACCGGCAAGCTCAAGGCCCGGCTGGTCTCCATGGCCGCGGAGCAGGGCCTGAGCATTGTCGCGGTCGACCCCGCCTACACCAGCGTGTGGGGGGCCCAGCACTGGCAGAAGCCACTGGCCACCCCGCACCGCAGAATGTCCCGTCATGATGCCGCCGGCATCGCGATCGGACGACGCGCCCTCGGACACCCGGTCCGGCGTCGGACGGCACCGCCCCCACACGACCGGAGAGATCGTGCGGGGCATCGGACCGCCCAGGCCGGACCAGGCACCCGGGGGCGTGAGGGAACCCGCCCACCCGCCACGGACCACGCCCCCAAAGACGTGCCGCCGAACGGGACGAGAAAGCGGCAACCCAGCGCATCCAACACCGTTCGGGACGCGCCCAGCACACATCAGTGGGTCCAGGACCCACTCATGCACACTGGCTAGGAACGGTTCGTAAGTCCAGAGGGCCGAGTGGTGCCGCTCTCCACAGGACAGCAGGGCTACATCGCCGATCCGCGTACCGGCAAGCTCGCGCCCGTAAGGGAGGGGCAACTCTTCTCGCCGACGCCGGCCGACTACGCCCAGCAGCCAAGGTAATGAATGCGGCAATGCCCCCTCGAATTCGCCCCATCGGTGGGGGCATTGCCGTTTGTGGCGCGTGCCGGACGACCTGAAGCGCTCCAAGTACTCAGGGCAATCGCCCGACGTAGTAGCGTCTGCCTTACCTAAGTCTCCGTTCCGCACGCCCGGTTCATCCCTTGGTCGCGCACCCGCAGACTTTCGGGGGACGCCCGCACCCGCACCCGCTCAGCAGACTGGCAGCACCACACGAACCGCCGAGCATCAGGGGAGCCAGAGTGCATCGCGACGAGCGCAGCAGGGAAATCAGCCGGGCGAGGTTCCTGGCCGGGGCCGGGGCGATCGGGGCCGCGGCGGCCACCGGACCGCTCCTGGCCGGCGCCCCCGCCTCGGCCGCCGCAACCGGCCGACGGGACGGAGGCGGTAACGGCAAGGGGCTGACGCATCGGGGGATCTGCTACACGATCGGCGCGGGTGAGACCCCCGGCACCGCGTGGAGCACCGCCCGCATGCGCGCGGATCTCCGTGCCGTCAAGGACGACCTGCACGCCACATCGATCGAGGTGACGGGCGACGGCGTCGACCGTCTCAACGCCACCGCGTCGGAGACCGCCGAGCGCGGCCTGCACATCTGGCTCCAGCCGACCCTGGGCGACCGCCCCGCGTCGGAGATCCTCGACCACCTCGCGGAGACCGGCCGGCACCTGGAGCAGTTGCGCCGCCAGGGCGCGCGGGCCGCCCTGAGCGTGGGATGCGAGTTCTGGCTGTTCGTACCGGGCATCGTGCCCGGCGACAACGCACAGGAACGAATCCGCAATCTGATGGCCGGCACCTACGACCCGGAGCAGATGATGCGCCGCCTGTCCGCGTTCACGGAACGGGCCGCCACGGTCGGACGGTCGGTCTTCGGCGGCAAGCTGTCGTACGCGGCCGCGCAGAACGACGAGGTCGACTGGGACCTGTTCGACATCGTGGGCATCGACTACTACTCGTACTTCCCCAACCGCGCGGACTATGTGCGCGAGCTGCGCCGGTACCCGCGCTGGGGCAAGCCGCTGGCGATCACGGAGTTCGGCACGTGCACGTACGCGGGAGCGCCCCAGCAGGGCGGCATGGGGTGGGACACGATCGACTGCACCAAGCAACCGCCGGGGAGGGCGGGGCGCCGCTGACGCCCCGCCGTCCGGAATGGCCGGCCTCGACAAGTCGCCTTCCCCCGGCCGGTCACCGGATCAGGCCTTCGGGGCCACCTTCGACAGGCCATTGATGATCCGGTCCATCGCGTCGCCGCCCGTGGGGTCGGTCAGGTTGGCGAGCATCTTCAGGGTGAACTTCATCAGCAGGGGGTGCGTCAGACCACGCTGGGTGGCGACCTTCATGATCTTCGGGTTGCCGATCAGCTTCACGAAGGCGCGGCCCATCGTGTAGTAGCCGCCGTAGGTCTCCTTGAGGACCTTCGGGTAGTTGGTGAGGGCCAGTTCGCGCTGGGCCGGGGTCGCGCGGGCGTGGGCCTGGACGATGACGTCCGCGGCGATCTGGCCCGACTCCATGGCGTACGCGATGCCTTCGCCGTTGAACGGGTTGACCATGCCGCCCGCGTCACCGACGAGCAGCAGGCCCTTGGTGTAGTGCGGCTGGCGGTTGAAGGCCATCGGGAGGGCGGCACCTCGGATCGGGCCCGTCATGTTCTCCGGGGTGTAGCCCCAGTCCGCCGGCATCGAGGCGCACCACGCCTTGAGGACCTCGCGCCAGTCCAGCTCCTTGAAGGCGGAGGAGGAGTTGAGGATGCCGAGGCCGACGTTGGACGTGCCGTCGCCCATGCCGAAGATCCAGCCGTAGCCGGGCAGCAGCCGGTCCTGGGGGCCGCGGCGGTCCCACAGCTCCAGCCACGACTCCAGGTAGTCGTCGTCGTGGCGGGGCGAGGTGAAGTACGTACGCACGGCCACGCCCATCGGGCGGTCCTCGCGGCGGTGCAGGCCCATGGCCAGTGACAGCCGGGTGGAGTTGCCGTCGGCCGCGACGACGAGCGGGGCGTGGAAGGTGACCGGGGTCTTCTCCTCGCCGAGCTTCGCGTGGACGCCGGTGATCCGGCCGGTGCGGTCGTCGACGATCGGGGCGCCGACATTGCAGCGCTCGTACAGCCGGGCGCCCGCCTTCTGCGCCTGGCGGGCCAGTTGCTCGTCGAAGTCGTCGCGCTTGCGGACCAGCCCGTAGTCCGGGTACGAGGCGAGATCCGGCCAGTCCAGCTGGAGACGCACGCCGCCGCCGATGATGCGCAGCCCCTTGTTGCGCAGCCAGCCGGCCTCTTCGGAGATGTCGATGCCCATGGAGACGAGCTGCTTGGTGGCGCGCGGGGTGAGGCCGTCGCCGCAGACCTTCTCCCGGGGGAAGGCCGTCTTCTCCAGGAGCAGGACGTCCAGCCCGGCCTTGGCGAGGTAGTACGCGGTCGTGGATCCGGCCGGGCCTGCCCCGACGACGATCACATCCGCACTGTGTCCGGAGAGGGGCTCGGTCACGGTCGGATCTCCCGAAGGCTCGAAATCGCGTGCCGCGCGGCACCTGTCCCATGCAGTCTATGGGGCCCGCCGGACAACCTTCCGAAGGGCTCCCCGATGTCGGCCGGGCCCTTTGCCGCCCCTCCGTACGGCAGTGCACGGAGGGAGCGGAACTGCCCCGTCCCGCCTCCCGGTTCCCGTCGACCGGGGAGTCAGGGAGCGCTGCTTCAGGGACGTACGCCCCGGTGCAGCGCCACCACGCCGCCGGTGAGGTTGCGCCAGGCGACCTTCGACCAGCCGGCCCGCTGGAGCTTCGCCGCGAGCCCGGCCTGGTCGGGCCAGGCGCGGATCGATTCGGCGAGATAGACGTACGCGTCCGGGTTGGACGACACCGCGCGCGCGACCGGCGGCAGGGCCCGCATCAGGTACTCGGTGTACACCGTGCGGAAGGGTGTCCACGTCGGGTGCGAGAACTCGCAGATCACCACCCGGCCGCCCGGCTTGGTCACCCGGTACAGCTCGCGCAGCGCCGCGTCCGTGTCCTGGACATTGCGCAGCCCGAAGGAGATCGTCACCGCGTCGAAGGTCTCGTCGCGGAACGGCAGCCGGGTGGCGTCGCCCGCGGTGAAGGGCAGCCAGGAATTGCGCTTCTTGCCCTCCTGCAGCATGCCGAGGGAGAAGTCGCAGGGCACGACGTACGCGCCCGTCGCGGCGAAGGGCAGCGACGACGTCGCCGTGCCCGCGGCCAGATCGAGAACCTTCTCCGCAGGGCGGGCGTGCACCGCCTTCGCGACCTCCTTGCGCCACAGCCGGGCCTGGCCGAGCGACAGCACATCGTTGGTGAGGTCGTAGTTCGCCGCCACGTCGTCGAACATCGAGGCGACTTCGTGCGGCTGCTTGTCCAGGGAGGCTCGGGTCACCCACCCATTCAAGCAGCCCGGTCCGCGGTGCTTCGCGCCGGTCGTGACTCGCGCCCGGACGGATGAAACCGATCGGGTCCACCAGCAGTCAGTACAAGGGGGAGCACAGAGCCATCAGGAACCAGGGGGGACCAGATGTCCGCACAAGGTGCGCGCCGGCGGTTCCGGCCGGAGGGCGGCGGGAAACGGCTGATGGTCGCCGTTGTCGTCCCGGTGGCACTGGTCTGCGCCGCCGTCGCGCTGGCGGGGAACCGGTCGGACACCGGCGGTACCGAGAAGGCGGCCGGGCCGTCCGCGTCCGGGAGCCCGGCGGCGGGTATCGGCACATTCACCGTCGCCCGCGCGGGCGCCTCGAAGCCCTCGGGTGCCGACAAGAACGCCCCGGGCGCCGACAAGGGCAAGAGCAAGAGCAAGGACAATGCCTACCGGGTCGAGGTGGAGGACGGTTCGGGCGTCGACCCCGACCGGGCCGCCGCCGAGATCGCCCGCATCCTCGCCGCGCCGCGGGGCTGGTCGCACCATGGCGAGCACACCTTCCGCCAGGTCGCCGAAGGTCCGGCGGGACTGGTCGTACGGATCGCCACCCCCCGGACCACCGACGCCATCTGCGGGCAGAGCGGCCTCGACACCCATGGCGAGGTCAACTGCCGGGTCGGCACCGACGTCATGGTCAACCTCAAGCGCTGGCAGCAGGGATCGCCCGAATTCCACGGCCCGCTCGCCGACTACCGGGCCCTCATCATCAACCACGAGGTCGGACACTGGCTGGGTCACGGTCACGAGACCTGTCCCGGCAAGGGCCGCCCCGCCCCCGCGATGATGCAGCAGATCTACGGTCTGAAGGGGTGCGTCTCCAACGCCTGGCCGTACGACGCCGAGGGCCGCTACCTGAGCGGCCCGTCGGTACCGTGACGGCCCCGGCCTCACTGACAGCCGCGGTCTCGCTGACGGCCCCGGTCTCAGCTGAGGCGGAAGACCAGCCGTCCGCCGAGCACCGTCGCCGTGCAGCTCCCGGCGCCCGCGGTGCGCAGCGCCGCCGGGTCACGTACCGCGAACACCGCCAGATCCGCGGGTCCGCCGACGGCCAGGGCCGCCGCGAACGCGTCGGCCGGATCCGGGACGGACGCCAGCGGGTCGAGCGAGACGGGTTCGGCCGCCGGGCCCGGCGCGTGGACGCGCAGTCCCGAGCGGGCGACCGCGGTGCGTACGGCGGGGCGGGTGAAGGGGCCACGGACGGCGGTCGTGCCGTGCCGCAGCATGCGTTGCAGCCCGCGCCGGGCACTCGCGCCCCAGCGGGCGTCGTCCATGGCGAGTGCGGTGAGGGCGTCGCCGGTGAGCGGTTCGCCGCCGAGCGCGTCCGCCTCGCGCGGATCCGGGTGGTAGGCGGCCTCCAGCAGCGCCGGGGCCCCGGCGTTCAGCAGTCCCGGGGTGATCAGGCCGGACCACCGCCGGATCCGGGCCCGCGGAAGGTCGGCGATCAGCCCCGCGTACGCGCCGACGGCGACGACCACGCCGCCGTCCACGGCCACGGAGTCCACCCCGTCCGGGGCTCCGTGCACCGCGTCGGCGGTGTGAATCGTCAGCACCGGCGGGCTAGTTGGCGTCGAGGAGCTTCAGCTCCGGGTGTGCCGTGCCGCCCTCGATCGCGGTGGACGAGATGTGCGAGACCACTCGCTCGTCGACCGGGTCGTTCGCCGGGTCGTCGTGCACGACGAGGTGCTCGTACGTCGTGGCGCGCTGCGCCGGGACCCGGCCCGCCTTGCGGATGAGGTCGATGATTTCGAGGCGGTTGGAGCGGTGCCTGGCACCGGCCGAGGAGACGACGTTCTCCTCCAGCATGATCGAGCCGAGGTCGTCGGCGCCGTAGTGCAGGGACAGCTGGCCGACCTCCTTGCCGGTGGTCAGCCAGGAACCCTGGATGTGCGCGACGTTGTCCAGGAAGATCCGGGCGATGGCGATCATCCGCAGGTACTCGAAGAGCGTGGCCTGCGTCCGGCCCTTCAGCTTGTTGTTCTCGGGCTGGTACGTGTACGGGATGAAGGCGCGGAAGCCGCCCGTCCGGTCCTGTGCGTCGCGGATCATCCGCAGGTGCTCGATGCGCTCGGCGTTGGTCTCGCCGGTGCCCATCAGCATGGTGGAGGTGGACTCGACACCGAGGCGGTGCGCTGCCTCCATGATCTCCAGCCAGCGCTCCCCGGACTCCTTGAGCGGGGCGATCGCCTGGCGCGGCCGGGCCGGGAGCAGCTCGGCGCCCGCGCCCGCGAAGGAGTCGAGACCGGCGGCGTGGATGCGCTGGATGGCTTCCTCCACGGAGACCCCGGAGATCCGGGCCATGTGCTCGACCTCGGAGGCGCCCAGCGAGTGGATGACCAGCTGCGGGTACGCCTTCTTGATGGCGGAGAAGTGCTCCTCGTAGTACTCGACGCCGTAGTCCGGGTGGTGTCCGCCCTGGAACATGATCTGCGTGCCGCCGAGTTCGACGGTCTCCGCGCAACGGCGCAGGATGTCGTCGAGATCGCGGGTCCAGCCCTTGGCGGTGTCCTTGGGCGCGGCGTAGAAGGCGCAGAACTTGCAGGCCGTGACGCACACGTTCGTGTAGTTGATGTTGCGCTCGATGATGTACGTCGCGATGTGCTCCGTACCGGCGTAACGGCGTCGGCGTACGGCGTCGGCGGCCGCGCCCAGCGCGTGCAGCGGCGCCGACCGGTAGAGGTCGAGCGCCTCCTCCGGAGTGATCCGACCGCCCTCGGCGGCTCGGTCGAGGATGGGCTGAAGGTCGGCCTTCTCGGTCACCGGGCTGTCACCTTTCGGCGGTTTTTCAACGGATCTACGGACCGGTTCACCCTACGCCAGCCCCTGTCGGCGTCAGCTGCCGGACCGGCTGAGCGTCCCGTACGGGAGCCCCCCCGCCCTCTCCTCGGACCGGAAGCCGAGGGTCCCGTCGGCGGCCCGTGTGAAGTGGACATCGGCGGTGGTGGACGTGCAGAGGGTCGGGTCGCCGGGGCGCGTGGGATCGGCTCGTTCCCGGAGCGTCAGTTCCTTCTCCGTGCCGGAGGAGAGGCGGGCGACGCTGTTGCAGCGGACGGTCAGTCCGAGAGCGGAGACCTCCGTGGTCATACGGACCACGTCCGCGCCCTTCTTCCCGGCGGTGAACACGGCGGTGAGCGTGCCGTGTGACTGCCCGTTGGTCTTCTCGGTGAGCGGGCCCTTCCAGGTACCGATGAACTCCTTCGGGACCTCGGTGACCTGGCCCGCGCCATCGGCGCCACCCGTGCCCGAACCGGTGGGCAGCGAGGGTTTCGCGGAGGGTGTGGTGGCCGTCGGGGTGTTGCTGACAGCGCCGCCCTCGGCGTTGTTCCGGTCACCGCCGCCCGGCATCAGGTCGAAGAGGAACGCGCTGCCCACGGTCACGGCGGCGAGCGCGCCCGCCACGGCGAGGGCGACGGTGCAGCTCAGCCGTCGGCCGCGGTGTGCATCGGGGCGGTCCGGGCCGGAGTCCGCGCCGACGGTGACGGAGAAACGGGCGTCCGGTGTCCGCTGCCCGGACGACCCGGACGACCCGGCGGGCCCGGATGATCCCGACGGCCCGGATGATCCCGACGGCCCGGATGATCCCGACGGCCCGGATGATCCCGACGGCCCGGCCGCGCCGGCCGTCCCGGCGCTCGCGGGCCAGGAGGGCGGCGCGTCCGGCCGGGGCGGCCGGGCCGGTCCGTGCGACGGGGACGACTCGAACGGCGGGCCGAACCCACCGCCCGCTCCACCCGCGCCGCCCGCGCCGTCCGGGCCGTTCCCGCCCTCCGCACCGTGGGCGCCGCCGGCGCCCCACGCCGCACCGCTGAACGGCACCGGCCCCGACTGCACCGGCGCGTCCTGCGGCTCCAGGTCCAGCAGCGCGACCGCGGCCCGGCTGACCTCGCGCACCAGGGGGCCGGGCAGCCAGCCCGCCGCCACCAGCGTGGCCGCTCCGCCCGGTGCCAGCCGCCGGGCGAGCTCCGTCGGGGTCGGCCGGTCCTCCGGATCCTTCTCCAGGCATCCGGTGACGATCTCCCGCAGCTCCCCGTCCAGCTCTCCCAGCTCGGGCTCCTCGTGCACCACCTTGTAGAGCAGCACGGCCGAGGAGTCGCCGAGGAAGGGGGCGGCACCGGTCGCCGCGTACGCGAGCACCGCGCCGAGCGAGAAGACGTCGGCCGCACCCGAGATCTCCACGCCCCGGATCTGCTCCGGTGCCATGTATCCGGGCGAGCCGACCGAGACCCCGGTGGAGGTGAGCGAGGCGGTGGCACCGATGGCGTGGGCGATGCCGAAGTCGATGAGCCGGGGGCCGTCGAGGGCGAGCAGCACGTTGGACGGCTTCACATCACGGTGGATGAGGTCCTGGGCGTGCACCGCCGCGAGGGCCTCCCCCAGTCCGGCGCCCAGCGTCCGCACCGCGTGCTCGGGCAGCGGCCCGTGCTCGGCGACCGCGGCGGAGAGCGGCGGCCCGGCCACGTAGCCGGTGGCGACCCACGGAATGGGCGCGTCCGGGTCGGCGTCCAGGACCGGCGCCGTCCACTGCGCCCCGATCCGCCGGGCCGCGTCCACTTCGCGCCGGAAGCGGGCCCGGAACTGCTCGTCGAGGGCGAAGTGGGGGTGCACGACCTTGACCGCGACCGTGCGACCGCCCGCGCTGCGCCCCAGATAGACCCGGCCCATGCCGCCCGCACCGAGCCTGCCGAGCAATCGGTAGGCACCGATGGTCAGCGGTTCGCCGGCTTCCAGCGGCTGCATATGTGGACTCCCCCTGTGGACCGGCCGGACCTCCGACCGAAGCCTAGGCGGCGAAGGTCATCGGGGCACAGGGGAAACCATCCGCCGATTTCACCCCCAAGGGAACGAACAACGGCTTTCGATCCAACAAAAGGCGTGAATGCGTCGTTCACTCGAGCGATTCCGGTACACGACCAGGACTCACCCCGGACACCATCCGGGAATCGACTATTCGGTGCGTATTAACCCGAATCGATTCGATAGCCGGGCCGGGAGAAGGAGCGGAGAAGAGCCGGAGAAGAACCGGAGAAGACCGGCGAAGGAGTAAGGGCCGGGAGAAGGGGCGGGAAGCGGTATCCGACCGGAGGTACGGAATTCACCTATATTCCGGCTCCCGGCCCATTCCGGTGTCCGGCACACCCAGCACCCGTCCCGCCCCGCCCCACCTTGTCCCGCCCCGCCCCGCCGTCCGGTCAGCCGCCGAGCAGCTCGACCTTCACGTCCGCCGGGAAGCCGGTCGTCGGACCGACCCGGCGCGCGAACTCCTGTACGCCCGCCAGCTGGTCCGGGCCGAAGCGGAAGTCCAGGGTCGTGAAGTACCGCTCCAGCACCTCCGCGTCGAAGGCCTCCCAGCGCGCCGCCTGCTCCGCGACCTTGGTGACCTCCTCCAGGGAGACGTCCCGCGAGGCCAGGAAGGCTTCGTGCACCTTGCTCACATGGTGGGGCTCGGCCGCCAGGTAGTCCTTACGGGCCGCCCAGACCGCGAAGACGAACGGCAGTCCCGTCCAGTCCTTCCACATCTGGCCCAGGTCGTGGACCTGGAGGCCGAGCCGGGGCGCGTCGTGCAGGTTGGCGCGCAGCGCGGCGTCGCCGATCAGCACGGCGGCGTCCGCCTCCTGCATCATCACGCCGAGATCCGGCGGGCAGGCGTAGTAGTCCGGGCTGACCCCGTACCGCTCGGCGAGCAGCAGCTGGGCCAGGCGCACGGAGGTGCGCGAGGTGGAGCCGAGGGCGACCCGGGCCCGGTCCAGCTGCTCCAGCGGTACCTGCGACACGATCACGCACGACATGACGGGCCCGTCGCAGCCCACCGCGATGTCCGGGAAGGCGACCAGGTCGTCGGCGTTGCGGAGGAACTCGACCAGCGTGACGGGGCCGATGTCCAGATCCCCCCTGACCAGCTGCTCGCTGAGCTTCTCCGGGGTGTCCTTCGAGAGCTCCAGGTCGAGCAGGGTTCCGGTCCTCGCCAGTCCCCAGTACAGGGGGAGGCAGTTCAGGAACTGGATGTGGCCGACGCGCGGCCTGCTGCGACGGCCGTCGTCTGCGACGGTTGAGACGGTTGAATTGTCCACATCGGGAGGCTAGACCCGCGGTGTCGTGCGGACGGCACCGGGTACGCGCGGCGTTGCCCCCGCACCATCCCCGCACCATCCCCCGGCGTGTCCACCGAACCCTTGCCGTACCCCTCGAAGCCACCCTCCTGACGCCTTCACGACACCCTCCGGGACACCCACTTCGTCAGGTCATCGCCACGGCAATCAAACATCCGGGTGAAGTGATCTTTCCCTCTACCCTTCCCTACACGCTGCGTGCTAGGCTCGACGCAAGTTGCAGTTTGGTTTCCCTTGCAGTACAGAGCCTGCGGAGCATGTAACCCGCAGGCTTTTGTAGTTTTCAGACTTGTTTGCAGGTTCTGGAGCAGGGCAACCCTTTGGCCCAAGGAGGGCTTATGGCTACCGGAACCGTCAAGTGGTTCAACGCTGAAAAGGGCTTCGGCTTCATCGCCCAGGACGGCGGCGGCCCGGATGTCTTCGTTCACTACTCCGCGATCAACGCGTCCGGGTTCCGCTCCCTCGAGGAGAACCAGGTCGTTAACTTCGACGTCACTCAGGGACCCAAGGGTCCGCAGGCTGAGAACGTCACCCCGGCCTAGTTGCCCGGGTCGGCCGATCGCGGCCGGCTAGCAGTACCCAAGGAGCCCCGCTCCTCCGCTTCGGCGGGGAACGGGGCTCCTGCCTTTTCCACAAGGCGGACACCGGGGCGCTTCGGCGTCACGACACCGCGGCGCTTGACCTTGACACCGTGTGAACCAGTGCAGTGGAGCCATCATGTTCACCATCGGAGACTTCGCCCGGTACGGACGGGTGTCGGCCCGCATGCTGCGCCACTACGACGCCATCGGGCTCCTGCACCCCGACCGCACCGACCCTGCCACCGGTTACCGCTTCTACGGCGCCGCCCAGCTCGCCCGCCTCAACCGCATCATCGCCCTCAAGGACCTCGGCTTCACGCTCCAGCAGGTGCGGGCCGTCCTCGACGAGCAGGTGGGGACGGAGGAACTGCGCGGGATGCTGCGGCTGCGGCGGGCGGAGCTGGAGGAGGCCATGGCGGCGGCAGCCGCGCGGCTGGCGCAGGTCGAGGCGAGGCTCCGGTCGATCGAGAGCGAGGGACATATGTCTGCGGACGATGTAGTGGTCAAGAAGGTCGCGGCGGTACGGATCGCCGAGTTGACCGGCACCGCGGCGAGCTTTGAACCGGAGGACATCGCTCCGGTGATCGGGCCGCTGTACGACCGGCTCCTCCCGCTGCTGGGCGCGGCGGGCGTCAGCCCGAGCGGCCCCGGGATCGCGCATTACGAGGATGCCCCGGAGGGCGGCGGCGCGGTCGTCGTCCACGCCGGGATGACGGTCTCCGCCCCGCTCGGCCCGCTCGGGGACACCGGGATCACGGTGGTCGAGCTGCCCCCGTTCGAGGCGGCGACCGCGGTGCACCGGGGGTCGATGGACGGCGTGCTGCCGACGGCCCAGGCCCTGGCCCGCTGGATCGACGTCAACGGCTACCGGTCGACGGGGTACGCCCGCGAGATCAGCCTGGAGTGCCCCGAGGACCGGGACGAGTGGGTGACGGAACTCCAGGAGCCGGTCACCAGGGTCTGACCCTTCCGAGGTCCCGCGGGCCGGACAGGAAGGCTTCGTGCACCTTGCTCACAGGGTGGGGCCCGGCCGCCGGAAGGAACGTGACACCTCGGCCTCCGGGTGCCACGTTCTTCCGCACCCCGCCTCCACCTCCGGCCGGCCGGGGCCGAGGAGCACCCACCGAAGGAACGTGGCGCCCCGGCCTCCGGGGGTCACGTTCCTTCGCACCCCCTCCCCTATTCGCCCTCCCCTATCGCCCTCCCCCGGGCCCCGCCCACAGCCCGTCATCCGTCAGCCCCAGCAGGTCGATCGCGTTGCGGCGCACGATCCGGTCCACGACATCGGCGGCCAGATGCCCCATCTGCGCCTCACCGACCTCGCGCGACTTGGGCCAGGTGGAGTCGGAGTGCGGGTAGTCCGTCTCGTACAGGACGTTCCCGACACCGATCGCGTCCAGATTCCGCAGCCCGAAGGCGTCGTCGAAGAAGCAGCCGAAGACATGCTCGGCGAACAGCTCGGACGGCGGGCGGTGGACCTTGTCGGCGACGCCGCCCCAGGCCCGGTTCTCCTCCCAGACCACGTCGGCGCGTTCCAGGATGTACGGAATCCAGCCGATCTGCCCCTCCGCGTACATGATCCGGAGGTTCGGGAAGCGTTCGAACTTGCCGCTCATCAGCCAGTCGACCATGGAGAAGCAGCAGTTGGCGAAGGTGATGGTGGACCCGACGGCGGGCGGGGCGTCGGCCGACGTGGACGGCATCTTCGAGGACGAGCCGATGTGCATCGCGATCACCGTGCCCGTCTCGTCACAGGCCCGCAGGAACGGGTCCCACTCGTCCGTGTGAATCGACGGCAGCCCGAGATGCGGGGGTATTTCGGAGAACGCCACCGCGCGCACCCCGCGCGCCGCGTTCCGCCGGACCTCGTCCGCGGCCAGCCGGGCGTCCCAGAGCGGGATCAGGGTGAGCGGGATGAGCCGGCCCCGCGCCTGAGGACCGCACCACTCCTCCACCATCCAGTCGTTGTACGCCCGCACCCCGAGCAGCCCCAGCTCGCGGTCCTTCGCTTCGGTGAAGGTCTGGCCGCAGAAGCGCGGGAAGGTGGGGAAGCAGAGGGCGGACTGGACGTGGTTGACGTCCATGTCGGCGAGCCGGTCGGGGACCGAGAACGAACCCGGGCGCATCTGCTCGTACGTGATGACCTCAAGTCTGATCTCGTCCCGGTCGTAGCCGACCGCGGTGTCGAGCCGGGTGAGCGGGCGGTGCAGATCCTCGTACACCCACCAGTCGCCGACCGGACCGTCGTCACCCTTCACACCCATCACGGGTGCGAACTTTCCACCCATGAAGGTCATTTCCTTGAGCGGTGCGCGAACGATCCGCGGGCCGCGGTCGAGGTACTTGGACGGGAGCCGGTCCCGCCAGACATGAGCGGGCTCCACCGTGTGGTCGTCCACCGAGATGATCTTCGGGAAGGTCTCCATGCCTTCCACGGTAGCGTTGATCTGACGAACCGTCAGCTATCCGTACCGGCCCCCGTTCCGCAATCGTTGTCGAGGGCTTGTGCAGAGCGTCACCCACTGCTGACGTTCCCGCCCCTGACAAGGCAGACTGTTGAGCGCGATACCAGCGGTACCGAGCAATCCGGATCCACCCGCACCGGACCGGCACATGAGCGGGCATTCCGAAACAGACAGCACCAGCACGATCGGCAGGACCGGCGGGGCGAGCAGGGCAGGGGGCAGCAATGGACCGTGACGACGGGCCGCGCATGCATGTTCCGGAGCAGCGCGCTCCGGGGCAGCGACCGGCCGACGGCACCGGCCTGCGCTTTTCCGTGCTCGGCCCGGTACGGGCCTGGCGGGGCGGCGAGACGCTGCCGTCCGGTTCGCCGCAGCAGCGCGCCCTGCTGACCGCGCTGCTCCTGCGCGGCGGACGCACCGCCACCGCCTCCGAACTCATCGACGCCATCTGGGGCGAGGACCCGCCCTCGCAGGCACTCGCCGCGGTACGCACGTACGCCTCCCGGCTCCGGAAGGTCCTCGACCCGCAGACGCTGGTCAGCGACGCCGGCGGGTACGCGATCCGGACCAGACGCGACGCCCTCGACCTGACCACCGCCCAGGAGCTGGCGGCGGAGGCGGAGAAGGCCCGGGCCGGCGGCGACCGCGGCCAGGCCCGCACCCTCTTCAACGAGGCACTCGGCCTGTGGGACGGCGAGGCCCTGGCCTCCGTGCCCGGCCCGTACGCCGAGAACCAGCGCACCCGGCTGGAGGAATGGCGGCTCCAGCTCATCGAGACCCGCCTGGACCTGGACCTGGAGGTCGGCTGCCACGCGGAGGCGGTCTCCGAACTGACCGCGCTCACCGCCGCGCACCCGCTGCGCGAACGGCTGCGCGAACTCCTCATGGTCGCCCTGTACCGCAGCGGCCGCCAGGCGGAGGCGCTCGCGGTGTACGCGGACACCCGCCGGCTGCTCGCCGACGAACTGGGCGTCGACCCGCGCCCCGAACTCTCCCAGCTCCAGCAGCGCATCCTGCAGGCCGACGAGGAGCTGGCCCGCCCGGCCGACGAACCGGCCCCGGCCCCCGCACCGCTGCGCCCCGCCCAGCTCCCGGCCACCGTCCCGGACTTCACCGGCCGCGCCTCCTTCGTACGCGATCTGGGCGACCGGCTGGCGACCGCCGAGGGTTCGGTCATGGCCGTCTCGGCGCTGGCCGGCATCGGCGGCGTCGGCAAGACGACCCTCGCCGTGCACGTGGCCCACCAGGCGCGCCAGCACTTCCCGGACGGCCAGCTGTACGTGGACCTCCAGGGCGCCGGCGCACGGGCGGCGGAGCCGGAGACGGTGCTCGGCGCGTTCCTGCGCGCCCTGGGCACGGCGGACTCGGCGATCCCCGACTCGCTGGACGAACGCGCCGCGCTCTACCGCTCCACCCTCGACGGCCGCCGCGTCCTGGTCCTCCTCGACAACGCCCACGACGCGGCCCAGATCCGCCCCCTCCTCCCCGGCACCGCGGGCTGCGCGGCCCTGGTCACCAGCCGCGTCCGGATGGTCGACCTGGCCGGCGCCCATCTGGTCGACCTGGACGTGATGTCGCCGGAGGAGGCACTCCAGCTGTTCACCCGCATCGCGGGCGAGGAGCGCATCAACTCCGAGCGCGAGGCCGCCCTGGACGTGGTCGCCGCCTGCGGCTTCCTCCCGCTGGCCATCCGCATCGCCGCCTCCCGCCTGTCGGCCCGCCGCACCTGGACGGTTTCCGTCCTGGCCGCCAAACTCGCCGACGAACGCCGCCGCCTGGACGAACTCCAGGCCGGCGACCTCGCGGTGAAGGCCACCTTCGAACTCGGCTACGGCCAGCTGGAGCCAGCCCAGGCCCGCGCCTTCCGCCTGCTGGGCCTGGCGGACGGCCCCGACATCTCCCTGGACGCGGCGGCGGCCCTGCTCAACCTGGAGGCCCACACGGCGGAGGACCTGCTGGAGGCCCTGGTCGACACCAGCCTCCTGGAGTCGGCCGCCCCGGGCCGCTACCGCTATCACGACCTGGTGCGCCTCTACGCGCGTTCCTGCGCGGAACGGGACGAACAGTCGCCGCAGGAGCGCGAGTCGGCGCTGTCACGGCTGCTGGACTTCTACCTGGCGACGGCGGCGGGGGTGTACGCGCTGGAGCGGCCGGGGGACCGCGCTGTCGCCCACCTGGTGGCCACCGAGTACCCGGGGCTCGTGTTCACCGACGGGCACGAAGCGGTGGACTGGCTGTATGTCGAGGCCGATTCGCTGCTGGCCTGCGCCCATCAGAGCGCTTCGCGCGGGATGCTGCGGCGGGCCGTCGATCTGCTGTGCGCAGCCAAGGACCTGGCGGAGTCGGGGGCGAACTCACGTCAGTACGAGACCACGGGCGCGGCCCTGCGCGACGCGGCGAAGGCCGCCGACGACCCTCGCTCCGAGGCACGGGCCCGCGCCTCGCTGTCGACCGTCTACCTCGTCTCCGGCCGTTTCGCCCTGGCCGACGAGGAAGCCCTGCACGCGATGGCACTGGCGAAGAGCACCAAGGACCCGATCCCGGCGTGCTGGGCGCCCAACGACCGCGGCATCATCGCGTTCTACCAGGGCCGGCACGCGGAGGGCGAGAAATTCCTCCAGGAAGCCATAGACAATTACCGCGCGGACGGAAACCTGGTCGGTGAGGCGTCGGCGCTGTGCAACCTCTCGCGCATCCACGTGAACATGAACCGCACGGCGAGCGCGGTCGAGCTCGCCCAGCGGGGCACAGCCATCTTCGACGAGACGGGGCTGAGCCTGCGCACGGCCAACGGCCGTTTCGCGCTGGGCATCGCGCTCACCCAGGCCGGAAGGCCGGTCGAGGCCCTGAAGGAACTCGACGAAGCACTGCACGTGTTCCAGGGGAACCGGCAACGGCTCTGGGAGGGTTCGACCCACTACCGCATGGCAGAGGCGCATCTGGCCGACAGGCGCCCCGCGCAGGCGGCTCAGCACGCGGAACAGGCGCTGGCCCTGCGGGTCATCGGAGGCGAATGGATGCGGGGCAACGTCCTGATTACTTTGGGACACGCGCTCGAACGCCTCGGCCAGATCGACCGGGCCCATGCATGCTGGACCGAGGCACTGGCCATCCACGAACAGTTCGGAGCCGCCGAGGCGGACGAGGTACGGGCCCTGCTCACCCCGGTCAGCACTACTGCCTGAGCCACCGCCACCGGCACGGAACCGTCGGCGTTCATCGAACGTTTATCGCCACTCGTCACTCTTTAACCCATCGATCCGTCGCGTCGGGGGGCAGACGGGTTGCACGGGGGGCCACACCGCTAGGGTGAGCGGCCCTGATACGCCCGTCCGGCGGCCCACGGGGGAGTCGCCGGACGGGCACCGCCGACCGAGCAAGCAAGATCTCTGGGAGTTGACAGGCATGAGCGACGCACTGAAGCCCAAGACCGGTGCCGCGACTACGCAGGAGAACCACGCCGGCAGCCCGAGCAAGGGTGACGGCACCATCAAGCCGCTGGAGAACCACGCGGGCCTCGTGAGCGACGACATCACGACTCTGGAGAACCACGCCGGCAGCACGCCGAAGAACCTTCTCAAGACGCAGGAGAACCACGCGGGCTCCGAGAAGGCCTAGAGGTTTCCGTTCGGATCGGGCCGGACCTCGCGAGCCCGGCGTGATCCGAACGAGAGGCCCGAGGTCGTAAAAGCCTCACTGGGCGGGGGGAGCGGCCGCGGCGGCGCGGAGGGGGAGCCGTCGCGGCCGCCGCATGTCCGCGGAGCCCCGGGGCGGCCCGGCCCGTCAGGACTCCCGCCCCCGCAGCTCCCCCTTCAGTACCTTGCCGCTCGCGTTGCGCGGCAGCACGGGCAGGAACTCCACCGCCCGCGGGACCTTGTAGTTCGCCATTTCCCGCCTCGACCAGGCGATCAGGTCGTCGGCCGTCGCCGTCGCGCCGGGCCTGCGGACCACGTACGCCTTGCCGACCTCGCCCAGGCGGGGGTCCGGGACACCGATCACCGCCACGTCGGCGACGTCCGGGTGCAGGCCGAGGAGCTGCTCGATCTCGGCGGGGTAGGCGTTGAAGCCGCCGACGATGAACATGTCCTTGATCCGGTCGGTGATCCGGAGGTTGCCGTTCTCGTCGAGGACGCCCACGTCACCCGTGTGCAGCCAGCCGTCGGAGCTGATCGTCGCGGCCGTGGTCTCCGGGTCCTCGAAGTAGCCCCGCATCACGTGGAAGCCGCGGACCAGGACCTCGCCCGGGGTGCCGGGGTCGGCCAGGACGCGGATCTCCGTCCCGGGGATCGCCCGGCCCGATGTCGAGGCGATCGTCGCGGCCGGGTCGCCGCGCCGGCACATGGTGACGATGCCGCTCGCCTCGGAGAGGCCGTACGCGGTGAGGACCGTCGCTATGGAGAGCTCGGTGCGCAGGCGTTCCACCAGGCGCAGTGGGACCACCGCCGCGCCCGTCACGACCAGACGGAGGGC
Source organism: Streptomyces sp. NPDC015032 (assembly GCF_043080425.1). Taxonomy (NCBI): domain Bacteria; kingdom Bacillati; phylum Actinomycetota; class Actinomycetes; order Kitasatosporales; family Streptomycetaceae; genus Streptomyces; species Streptomyces sp. NPDC015032. The sequence goes on from NZ_JBIBVN010000004.1 coordinate 270,489, forward strand.
GGAGAGGTCGTGGGCGTCCCGGGCCGGGTGGTCCAGGAGGGACTGGTGGAGGGTGGGCGGGCCCGGCAGGACCGAGATGCGTTCGGCGGCGATGTTCGCCAGGACCGTGTCCACGTTGAACACCGGCTGCGGAACCATCGTGGCGCCCCGCATCAGGCACGCGATGATGCCCGCCTTGTAGCCGAAGGTGTGGAAGAAGGGGTTCACGATCAGATAGCGGTCGCCCTCGCGCAGATCCGCCAGCTCGCTCCAGATCGCGTAGCAGCGCAGGGTCTGGGCGTGGGTGATGACGGCCCCCTTGGGCCGGCCGGTGGTGCCCGAGGTGTAGATGATGTCGGAGGGGTCGGTGGGGGCGATGGCGTCGGCCCGGGACCGGACCGCCGCGCCGGACACCCCCTCCCCCGCCGCCAGGAAGTCCTTCCAGGTCACGTAGTCGTCGGGGGCGCTGTCCGCCAGCACCACCACCCGTTCCAGGTGCGGGAGCCGTACGTCGGCCCGGCGCAGGGACGCCACGTACGACGTGCCGAGGAAGGTACCCGTGATGAAGAGGAGTTTCGCCCGGCTGCGTTGCAGGACGTACGCCGCTTCCGTGCCCTTGAAGCGGGTGTTGAGGGGGACGAGGACCGCACCGGCCGTGACGGCACCCAGTGCGGAGACGATCCAGTCCAGGGTGTTCGGGGCCCAGACCGCGACCCGGTCCCCCGGCTCGACGCCCGAGGCCAGGCAGGCGGCGGCGGCCCGTTCGACGCGGTCGCCGAGTTCGGTGTACGAGATCCGGGTCCGGCCCTCGACGACCGCCTCCCGGTCCCCGTACCGCCGCGCCGCCGCCCGGATCAGCTCCGGGATGCTGCCCCACTCCTCGTCGCCGCGCATCGGTCGCCCTCTCTGACGCAGTAGCTGACTATCCGTCAGATTAGCTGTAGCCTCAGCCGCTGTCAGCAGTCATGACGGTCTCGGAGGTGGCGGTGGCGGCGCTCAAGGACGTGACAGCGATAGCCGGCATAGGGCAGACGCGCTTCGCGAAACAACTCCCCGAATCCGAGAAGACCTTGGCCTGCCGGGCCATCGTCGCGGCGCTCGACGACGCGGGCATCGCCGCCTCGGAGGTGGACGCCTTCGCCTCGTACACGATGGAGGAGACCGACGAGGTCGAGATCGCCAAGGCCATCGGGGCGGGCGATGTCACCTTCTTCAGCAAGGTGGGGTTCGGGGGCGGCGGCTCGTGCGCGACGCTCGCGCATCTCGCCGCCGCGGTGGCGACCGGACAGGCCGGCGTCGGGGTCGCCTGGCGGTCGCGGAAGCGGGGGTCGGGGCCCCGGCCCTGGAAGAACACCGCCGTGCAACTGCCCACCCCCGCCCAGTGGACCCGCCCGTACGGACTGCTGCGGCCGGCCGACGAGATCGGCATGCTGGCGCGGCGGTACATGCACGAGTACGGGGCGACCCGCGACCATCTCTTCAACGTCGCCCTCGCCTGCCGCAACCGCGCCAACCAGAACCCGGACGCGGTGATGTACGAACGGCCGCTGACCCGCGACATGTATATGACCTCCCGCTGGATCAGTGAGCCGCTCTGCCTCTTCGACAACTGCCTGGAGACGGACGGCGCGCTGGCCTGCGTCATCGTCTCCGCCGAGCGGGCCCGCGACTGCCGGCAGAAGCCGGTCTACATCCACTCCGTCGCCCAGGGGCTGCCCGCCCAGCACCACGGCATGGTCAACTACTGGAACGACGACCCGCTCGCCGGACCCGCCTGGACGGCCGCCCGGCAGCTCTGGAAGCAGGCCGACTTCGGCCCCGACGACGTGGACGTCGCCCAGATCTACGACGCGTTCACCCCGCTCGTTCCGCTCTCCCTGGAGGGCTACGGCTTCTGCGGGCGCGGCGAGGGGGCCGCGTTCACCGAGGGCGGCGCGCTGGAGAGCGGTGGGCGGCTGCCCGTCAACACCGGGGGCGGCGGACTCAGCGAGGCGTATGTGCATGGCTTCAACCTCATCAACGAGGGCGTGAAGCAGCTGCGCGGCGTCTCCACCGCCCAGGTCCCGGACGCCGCGACATGCCTGGTCACCGCCGGTGAGGGCGTGCCCACCTCCGCCGTACTGCTGAGGAGTTGAGGAGCCGACATGGATGCTGCCCTGCTGATGCCCGTCGTGGACGAGGACGGCGCCCCCTTCTGGGAGTACGCGGCCCGCGGCGAACTCCGCGTCCAGGCGTGCGCCGCCGCGGAGTGCGGACGGCTCCGCTTCCCGCCCCGGCCGTGCTGCCCGCACTGTCAGTCCTTCGCGAGCGAGTGGCGGCCGATGAGCGGGCGTGGCCGCATCTGGTCGTACGTGCTGCCGCATCCGCCGCTGCTGCCCGCGTACGCGGCGCAGGCCCCGTACAACGCCGTCGTGGTCGAGCTGGCCGACGCCCCCGGGATCCGGCTGGTGGGGAATGTGGTGAGCGGTCCACAGGCGCCGCTGGACTCGGTCGATCCGGGACGGCTGCGGATCGGGGCGCCGGTGCGGGCGGTGTTCTGCCCGGCCGGTTCCGGCGCGACACTGGTGCGCTGGCTGCTGGAGAGGTGACCGGCGATGACGCTGCGGACGGAGACGGATAAGGAGACCGGGGTCGCGCTCGTCACCCTCGACCGGCCCGAGCGGCTCAATGCGATCGACCTGGCGACGGCCGCCGAACTGGCCGCCGCCTGGCGGGCGTTCCGCTTCGACGACGGGGTGCGGGCCGTCGTCGTCACCGGAACGGGCGGCCGGGCCTTCTGTACGGGGATCGACCGGGACGTGGCGGTGCCGCAGCCCTCGTCCCCGTACACGATCGACGATCCACTGATCGCGATCGGGCCGAAGGCGAACGACCTGTGGAAGCCGGTGATCGCGGCCGTGGAGGGGATGGCCTGCGGCGGGGCGTTCTATCTGCTGGGCGAGGCGGAGTTCGTCATCGCGTCCGAGGAGGCGACGTTCTTCGACCCGCACACGACGTACGGCATGGTCAGCGCGTACGAGGCGATTTCCATGGCGCAGCGGATGCCGTTCGGGGAGGTGGCCCGGATGTCCCTGATGGGCACGGCCGAACGGGTCACGGCCCGGCGGGCGTACGAGACCGGGCTGGTCAGTGAGGTGACCGCGCCCGGCGGCGCGGTGGAGGCGGCGCTGCGGGCGGCGGCGGTGATCGCCTCGTACCCGACGGGGGGTGTGCAGGGGACGGTACGGGCGGTGTGGTCCGCGAAGGAGGCGGCCAGGGCGCAGGCCATGGCCCACGCCCCGCACCTGATCGCACTCGGGAACCTGCCGCCGGAGCGGCAGGCCGAGCTCTTCCGGGGGCGGGGCGTGGGCGCGTTCCGGACGCGCTGACGTCGGTGGCCAAGCTCAGTCGCTGAGCTCGGCCTCGACCCGGCACTCCTTCACCCGGGAGACCTTGCGCGGGCTGTCCATCCGCACGGAGACGGTCTTCGTCTCGCCACCCGTGACAGCCACGTTCGCCTCGCCGGTGTCGACGGTGGTGCCCCGCGCGTCGAGGAAGGCCACATCGACCTCGTAGGTGTGCGATCCGGCGGCGTTCGCCGTGAGCCTGACGGTGGAGGTGGTGACGGCCTTGCGCTTGCCCTTGCGGGGCTGGGCGCAGCGGAAGACATACGCCTGGGGCGCGTCCGAGGCGTCGGCGCTCGGGGTCGGCGTCTCGTAGCCGGTGCTGCCGGAGGAGCCGCTCGACGAGCCGTAGTCGTTGTCGTTGTTGTTGTTGTAGTTGTTACTGCCGTGGTAGCTGCCGTTGCTCTTCTCGGAGTTGGAGCAGCCGCCACCACTGCTGCTGCTCGACCCCCTGCTCTTGCCGCTCCGGCCGCCGTGGCTGGAGGTCGAGAAGCCGGTGAGTGCGAGTACCACCACGATCAGTACCGCGGAAAGCTTTATGTGCTGCCGCATCATCGATGCAGCCCCCCTTGTTTTCTTGTCCGTCTCTGCTGTTGTCGAACGACCGCGCGACACCGTAGCGCAGGGATGCGGCGGCCGGAGGCCCGGCGTAGCGTCGGTGACGGGAGCGGTATTGATCCGTGATGCAGGTCCGCGCACCCGCAGGAGGCCGATGTGATGATCCGTGACGTCCTCGGCTCGGGCCTCGCTGTCGCCGGAGCGGCGGCGGCCGTGCGGAGCCCCTTCCTTCACTGGTACGGCGGCCGTTTCGGGCGTCAGTACCGGATCGATGAACTGTTCACCGGTCTCACCGGCGCCCGGCCCGGCCCGCTGGGTTCCGGACCGCTGGGTTCCGGCCCGCTGGGTTCGGTGCTGCTCGCCTTCCTCTTCGCCGCTCTGCTGACGGTGGTCGGCGTGGCGCTGCGGTCGCGGCTGCTGGTGGCGGCCGCAGGTGTCGTGACGCTCGGGTTCACCGTGCTGTGGATGGTGCGCCAGGGGGAGGCCACGGGCAGTCTGACGGTCGCGGGCGACGGTTCCGGGCTGCAGTGGGGGGTGGTGTACGCGGCGGGCGGCGCGGTGCTGATGCTGCTGGGCGCAGTGGTGATGCCGGGGCGGCACGGTGGTGGGCAACCTGCCCGCGGGCACCATGACGAGCCGTACGCCGCGCCCGGTTCGGAGAACCCGGACAGGTGGCCGCCGACGCAGGAACCGGGGCCTTCCGTGCAGACGAGTCCGTTGCCGGAGCCCGAGCCGGACCCGTACGCGGGACCGCCTCCGGAGCGGGGGCCGGAAAGCCGGCCGGAGGACCGGGACACGACCCCGCACCCCGCCGTACCGGACGAGGGCCCCGGCCCGGAGCGGCCCCCGCACCACTGAGGCCCCGCGCCGCCGAGGCCCCCGTGCGTCGAGGGGCCCGTCCTCGGACGCCGGACGGGCCCGACGGGGCGAGGCACTACGTCCGGGGGCGGTTGCCCGTGCCCGTTCCCTTCAGCGCGTCCAGCGCGTACACGCAACGGTCCTTGCTGCACGCGTACACGACACCGCCCCGGGCCACCGGCGAGCCCGTGATCTCGCCGCCCGTCGCCAGCTTCCAGCGGAGTTGGCCACCCATCGCGTCCAGGGTGTAGAGGACGTGGTCGGCGGAGCCGAAATGGACCCGGCCGTCGGCGACCACCGGGCTTCCCACCACCTCGCCACCCGCCGCGAACCGCCACTTCGGGGTGCCGGTGACCGCGTCGAGCGTGTACAGCGCGCTGCCGCTGCCGACATGGACGTTCCCGGCCGCCACCAGGACCGGTTCGATCGACTGCCGGGCCTCCGTGGCGATGCGCCAGCGGTCCTTGCCGGTCGCGGCGTCGATCGCGTACACCGTGCCGAGGTAGTCGGCCAGGTACACGCCGCCGCCGGCGACGGCGGGCCCCGGCACGAATGCGGGCGGGGAGAGGAAGACCGCGGGCGACTCGAAGTGCCAGCGGACATGGCCGGAGGCGTTGTCGACGGCCAGGACCCGGGCTCCCGCGCTGACGTACACGCAACCGTCCGCCGCCGAGGTCACCCGGACCGGCACACCGCCGCAGGAGGCCGCGTCGCCGATGGGGTACGACCAGCGCTCGACGCCGGTGCGGGCGTCGACGGCACGCAGCCGGGCGTCCTGCCAGAGGTAGACGGTGCCGTCGTGGAGGACGGGCCCGTCCTCCGGCGTCTCGAAGTCGGTCTGTACGCCGCCGCTCTCCCACAGCTTCTCGCCCGTGGACGCCTCCCATGCCTGGACGCCGCCGCCCCGGGTTCCGGTGACGACGGTGCCGCGGTCGGCCTTGAGGGAGTACACCCAGGCGTCGGTCTGCAGCCGCCACCGCTCGGCGCCGGCCGCCGCGTCCAGGGCGTACAGCGACGGCCCGTCGGAGGCGTGGATGCGACCGTCCTCGACGGCCATCACCCAGGCCACGTCCCGGGTCTTGAACTGGCGCCGTCCATTGCCCACGTCCAGGGCATGGACCTCGAACGACGTGACGTAGAGGAGGTTCCCGGCGACGACGGGCGTCCCCCAGACGTCGTTGGACATCCGGAACCGCCAGGGCCGCCAACGGTCGGGGGCCGGAGGTGCGGCCTCGGGGGTGTGCACGGGGCCAGGCAGCGGGGCGGGCGGGGCGGCGGGCGGGGCGGCGGGGGCCGCGCCGTTCACCCCGACGGGCGGGCGCACCCAGCCGGTCGCGTGGCCGGCGTCCGCGGTGGCCGTGGCGGTGGCCCGGACGTCGTGGGCGCGCGGGCCGGGACCGATCGGCACCTTCGCCCCGGGCAGCCGCACCGGGCCGCCCCCGTCGGGCAGGTGCGCCGGCGCGGCGAGCGGCGGGCGCGGGGCCGCGTCGCTGCGCCAGGCGGTGTCCCGGCCGGTTCCGGGCGGCTGCTGGGGCGGTGGCGGCACCGGGACCGGTGCGGGTGCGAGCGCGGGCGCGGGTGCAGGGGCGGGTGCGGGTGCGGGCGCCGCGGCCCTGCGGCCTCCGCCGCGGCGCTGCTCGATCATCGCGGTCGCCGAGGTCGGCAGCCAGGCCGAGGCCGTGCCGCTGTCGTCGCCGCCGGAGGCGAAGAGGTGCGGGGCGAGCTGGGCCTGCAGATCGGCGGGGGTGGGCCGCAGCCCGGCGTCCGTCTGCATGCAGGACTCGATCAGCGGCCGCAGCTCGTCGGGCAGGCCCTCCAGGTCGGGCCCCTCACGCAGCAGCATGAAGACCGTCTCGACGGGGTTGACGCCGTGGAAGGGCGCGTGCCCGGTGGCGGCGAAGACCAGTGTCGAGCCGAGCGAGAAGACATCGCTGGCACCGGTGACGCTGCGCGAGTCCCGCGCCTGCTCGGGCGACATGTAGGCGGGCGTGCCGACGGCGACGTTCGTCATGGTCAGCCGGGTGTTGGAGACCCCGGACGCGATCCCGAAGTCGATCACCCGCGGGCCGTCCTCGACGACGAGCACATTCGACGGCTTCATGTCGCGGTGGACGAGGCCCGCGCCGTGGATCGACTGGAGCGCCTCGGCGATACCGGCGGCCAGCCAGCGCACCGCCTGGACCGGCATGGGCCCGCACTCATTCACTATCTCTTCGAGCGAGGGGGCGGGCACATAGGCGGTGGCCAGCCACGGCACGGCGGCCCGGGGGTCGGCGTCCACCACCGCGGCCGTGTAGAAGCCGCTGACGGCCCGGGCGGCCTCCACCTCACGCGTGAAGCGGACCCGGAACAGCTGGTCCTCGGCGAGCTCCGTACGGACCGTCTTGATCGCCACCCGTCGGCCCGAAGCCGAGCGGGCGAGATAGACCAGCCCCATGCCACCGGCCCCGAGCCGTCCCAGCACCTCGAACGGGCCGATCCGTCTCGGGTCGTGCTGCGTCAGCTGCTCCACCACTTGCCCTGCCACCTCCCCGTACGGGCCTCAGGAACAGAAGCCCGCGAAAACCCGCCCTGTACGGCGTCTCACCACTGGGCACTGGCACCACCCGGCGGTGCGCACCCCGATTGTTCCTGGCTGAGGCCCCGGTTGCGAACCCGGGGGCGGACCGGGGTGTCATAGCTCACTCTGTCCCCTTCCCGGACAGAGGGGGCTGAAGTACGGCGAACACGGCTCCCTGATCGTCCTGGAGGACCGCCGTCCGCCCGTACGGGATGTCGAAGGGCGGCGCGGAGATGCGGCCGCCGAGGCGTACGGCGTGCCCGGCGGTGGCGTTGCAGTCCTCGACCGCGAAGTAACTCAGGAAGTAGCTCGGCATCTCGGCCGGGAAGGCGTCGGTGATGACGCTGCGCCCGCCGATCGCGGTGTCCGGTCCCGGTTCAGTGCCCGCCGGGGACCACATGCGGAAGTCGGCACCGGACTCGGCCGCACCTGATTCGGCCGCACCGGCTTCGGAAGCGCCGGCTTCGGAAGCGCCGGAGGTATTCGAGGTGCCCGAGGTGCCCGAGGTGCTCAGATCGGTGCCCTGGAAGCCGAATACCTCCTCGTAGAAAGCATCGACGCGGTCCTTCTCCCGGGTGTAGACCTCGGTCCAGCAGAAGGAACCCGGTTCGTTCTGCTTCTGGAAGCCCTCGCGGTCACCGGCCTGCCAGAGCCCGAAGACCGCTCCCCCGGGGTCGGCCGCCTGGGCGAGCACTCCGGCCCGGCCGGCCCGGACCGGGTCGGTGATCACCTGGCCGCCCGCCGCCCTGATACGGGCGACGGACGCGACGATGTCGTCGGTGGCGAAGTAGACGCCCCAGGCCGTGGGCATCCGGCCGTCCTGCTTGGCCGCGAGTGCGGCGACGAGCTTCCCGTCACTGAAGGCGTCCGCGTACGGGCCGTCGCCGGCCCGGAAGGTCCAGCCGAACAGCTCACCGTAGAAACGCTTGCCCGCTTCGAGGTCGGGAAGCTGCACATCCACCCAGCACGGCGCGGATTGCGCGAATGCGGCCATGGGCCCGGGTCCTTCCGTCGCGGTCGTACGCGGTGGTTCATCGCGCGTGGCGGTGACGCTCGTCACAGCAAACGTAACCGGCAGTGGCGTGCACCGCGCCCCGAATCTTCCGCACCGAACTAACTTTCGACAGAGAAGTTCCCTGCTCACGGCATCACGGAAAGTTATCCACCGAAGTTATCCACAGGCTGTTGATAAGACTTATCGCCCTGTGGATCGCGTACGTCGATATCCGGCCACTCCCCCGCCCCGCCTGCGGCGCTCCCCATTTGCAGTCGGCCGAATCGCGCTCCGACCCCCCCTCGGTAAGCTGACGGCATGACAGGACAAGTACGCACCGTCGACGGCCGCGTGGCCGGTCGACGCGGACAGGCGACGCGGCAGAAGCTGCTCGATTGCCTCAGCGAGATGCTCAGTTCCTCGCCGTACCGGGACGTCAAGGTCATCGACGTCGCCCGGAAGGCGGGGACTTCACCCGCGACCTTCTACCAATACTTCCCCGACGTCGAAGGCGCCGTCCTCGAAATCGCCGAAGAAATGGCCAAGGAGGGGGCCGGGTTGACCGAACTGGTCGCAGGCCGCTCCTGGGTCGGCAAGGCCGGCTGGCAGACCGCCGAAGAACTCGTCGAGGGATTCCTCGACTTCTGGCGACATCACGACGCGATCCTGCGCGTGGTCGACCTCGGGGCGGCCGAGGGCGACAAACGGTTCTACAAGATCCGCATGAAAATCCTGAACTCGGTCACCAACTCCCTTACGGAATCGGTGAAGGAGCTCCAGGCCAAGGGCAAGGTCGACAAGGACGTGAGTGCCGCCGCGATGGCGGGTTCGCTGGTCGCGATGCTGGCCGCGGTCGCCTCGCACCAGAAGGGCTTTACGACCTGGGGCGTCAAGCAGGCCGAACTCAGGCCGAACCTCGCACTGTTGGTGCATCTGGGCATCACCGGCAAGAAGCCGACGAAGTAAGGCCGCACCGGGCCCCTTCCCCGCACTGGGCACCGCGCGGCCATTCCGGGCGCCCCAGGTCCTGTCTCGCCGACGGCGGACCACGCATGTGGTCCGCCGTCGGCGCACCCGAACCGTTCCGGGGGTCACCCCAACGGCCGCCCCCGGCCACGGTTTTCGCGCACCGCGCACCGCGCACCGTGCACCGGTTCGCGCGCACCGCGCGCCCGCACCGTCGGCCCGCGCCACCCGCACCACCCGCGCGCCCACACCGCCTGCCGCACCACCCGCGCGCCCGCACCGACTCCACGTGCCGTTCCCGCCCGGCGTCCGGCCCATCAGCCCGTGACGTCGTCCCGCCGCTCCAGCCTGAAGAGCCGGATCTCCCGCTCGACCCGCGCCTGGTACGCCGCGTAGGGCGGCCAGAACTTCAGCGCCGTCCGCCACACCGCCTCCCGCTCCGCGCCCGTCAGCAGCGTGGCGCGCACCGGAATGTCCCGGCCCTGCCAGTTGACGACGGCCTTGTCCGGACCGGCCAGCAGATTCGCGGTCCAGGCCGGGTGCCCCGTCCGGCCGAAGTTGCTGCCCACCAGGATCCAGCTCCGCTCCGTCCCGTTCCCCCTTCCTCCTCCCGCCCCGCTCTCCGCCCCGCTCTCCGGCATGCAGGCCAGCGGAGTGGTCCTGGGCCGACCGCTCCTCGCACCCGGCACCGTCAGGATCAGCCCGGGCAGCATCCGGGCGCTGAGCAGCACCTTGCCCCGTGTGAGCCGGTGCACCGTACGGTCCATGGCGGGCACGACATGCGGGGCGATCCTCGCGAACGTGCGGGTCGAGGAGACTTTCTGGATCAGCCGGACGCCGGGCGCCATCAGACCGCCACCCGCCCGGCAGGTCCCGGGGCGGCAGGTCCCGGGGCGGCGAAGAGCCCGGCCCGTTGCGCCGCGTGGTCGCGGAGCCGGTGGACGGGGCCGAAGAGCAGCTCGTCGGCGGCGGCCCGCTTGAAGTACAGATGCGCCTCGTGTTCCCAGGTGAAGCCGATGCCGCCGTGCAGCTGGACGGCCTCCGCGGCGGTGATCCGCAGCGCCTCCAGGGCCTGGGCGAGGGCGAGGCCCCCGGCGGTGGCCGGGTCCCAGGCCGCGTAGTACGTCGCGGAGCGGGCCGCCTGCACCCGTACGTACAGATCCGCGAGGCGGTGCTTCACGGCCTGGAAGGAGCCGATCGCCCGGCCGAACTGTTCGCGCGCCTTGACGTACTCGACGGTCCGCTCCAGAGCGCTCGCCGCCGCCCCCACCGCCTCCGCCGCGAGCAGGACGGCGGCCCCGCGTCCGGCCGAGGCGAGGGCGCCGGTCACGTCCGCGGTGTCGTCCGCGCCGAGGAGCTCGGCCTCGGTGTCACGGAGTTCCACGCGGGCCAGCGGGCGGGTCTCGTCCAGCGAGGTCCGGCGGGCGCGGACGAGATCCGCCGCCGTGTCCGGGCGGACCAGGAAGAGGAGCGTACGGCTGCGCGGGAAGCCGCCGGTGTGGGCCGCGACCAGGAGAAGCCCCGCGCTGTGCCCGTCGAGGACCTGGGCGGCCTCCCCGTACAGCCGCCAGCCCGCCCCGCCGCCGACCGGCCTCGCCTGGACACCGCCCGCCCGTCCGCCACCCGCCCAGGCGCCGCCGGTGGGGTCACCGGTGAGGCCGAGCGCGGTGGTGAGCGAGCCGCCGGGGACGGCCAGCGTCGCGGTCAGCCCGCCGGTGGCGAGGCGCGGCAGCAGGGCGGTGCGCTGGGCCTCGGTGCCGAGTGCGGCGATCAGGGGCGCGGCGAGCGCGGCGGTGGCGATCAGGGGCGACGGCAGCAGGGCGCGGCCGGTCTCCTCGCAGGCGACGGCGAGCTCGGCGAGGCCGCAGCCGACACCTCCGTACTCCTCCGGGAGTGCGAGCCCGGGCAGTCCGAGGTCCTGGGCGAGCTGCCGCCACAGGGCCGCGTCGTACCCGTCGGCGGTCCGTACGGCGCTCCGGACGTCGTCGGGGCCGCTGCGTTTGGCGAGCAGTTCGCGCACGGTGCGGCGGATCTCGTCCTGTTCCGCAGTGAAGGCGGCATCCATCGTCGGGCTCCTTCTCCTCAGGGACCTTCGGCCTCTGATCTGACGGCCCGTCATGCTAGGGGTGAATCTTCGAGATGCCCAGAGCCGCGCACCCGGGCAGCCACCCGTCGATCCACCCGAAGGTCCCGGGCCCCGAGCGCGGCGCACCGGGTGGTCCACTCCACACACATCTGATGTACCGTCAGATTCATGCCTTCTTCCCACCGCAAGGTCGCTGTCGTCGGCATATCCCTCGCCGACTGCGGACGCGTCGACGAGGCCACGCCGTACGCCCTGCACGCACAGGCCGCCCGCCGGGCACTGGCCGATTCGGGCCTGGACCGGTCCGTCATCGACGGCTTCGCCTCCGCCGGGCTCGGCACGCTCGCCCCGGTCGAGGTCGCCGAATATCTGGGGCTGAAGCCCACCTGGGTCGATTCCACCGCGGTCGGCGGCTCGACCTGGGAGGTGATGGCGGCCCATGCGGCGGACGCCGTCGCGGCGGGTCACGCCAATGCCGTACTGCTGGTGTACGGGTCGACGGCCCGGGCGGACATCAGGGCGGGCCGCCGGACGTCCAACCTCTCCTTCGGGGCGCGCGGGCCGCTCCAGTTCGAGGTGCCGTACGGCCACTCGCTGATCGCCAAGTACGCGATGGCCGCCCGCCGCCATATGCACGAGTACGGGACGACCCTGGAGCAGCTCGCCGAGGTGGCGGTCCAGGCGCGGGCGAACGCGGCGGCCAACCCGGACGCCATGTTCCGTGACCCGATCACCGTGGACGACGTGCTGTCGGGGCCGATGATCGCGGACCCGTTCACCAAGCTGCACTGCTGCATCCGCAGCGACGGCGGCTGCGCGGTGCTGCTGGCCGCCGAGGAGTACGTGCCGGACACGGCGAAGGAGCCGGTGTGGATCCTCGGTGCCGGTGAGCACGTCTCGCACTCCACGATGTCCGAGTGGGACGACTTCACGGTCTCCCCCGCGGCGGTCTCCGGCCGGCTGGCGTTCGAACGGGCCGGGGTGCGTCCGGCGGACATCGACCTCGCCGAGATCTACGACGCCTTCACCTACATGACGCTGGTGACGCTGGAGGACCTCGGATTCTGCGCGAAGGGCGAGGGCGGTGCGTTCGTGGAGAAGGGCCGGACCGGCCTGACGGGCGAGCTGCCGGTCAACACGGACGGCGGGGGCCTGTCCGCCTGCCACCCCGGGATGCGCGGGCTGTTCCTGCTGGTGGAGGCGGTACGGCAGCTGCGCGGCGAGGCGGGCGGGCGCCAGGTGCGCAGGCCCGGCGGCCGGCTGCCGGAGCTCGCGGTGGCATCGGGGACGGGCGGCTGGTTCTGCTCGTCGGGGACGGTGGTGCTGGGGCGGGGGTGAGAGCTCGGACGGGAGGGATGAGGCCCGGACGGGGGTGAGGGCTCGGACGGGAGGGATCAGGGCCCGGACGGGGGTGAAGGCGCGGACGGGGATGAGGGCCCGGACGGGAGGGGTGAGGGCCCGAGCGCGGGCCCATGCGCTGCAATGGGTCCATGAACGATGCACAGAGGACCGGAGTACCGGGGCCCGACGCAGCGGATACCGGTGCGCGGCAGAGCTTCCTGGACCTGCTCCACGCCCAGCGCGTCTGGGACGTGGACCTTCCCGCGTTCGACCCGGCCACCGCCCCCTCCACCCCGCTTCCCCTCTTCCACACCTGGTTCGCCGAGGCCGTGGCCGCCGGGCAGGCCGAGCCGCACACGATGTCGCTGGCCACCGTCGACGCCGAGGGCCGGCCCGATGTGCGGACGCTGATGCTGCACGACGCGGACGAGCGCGGCTGGCACTTCGCCACGCACCGCACCAGCGCGAAGGGCCGCCAGCTCGCCGCCCGCCCGCACGCCGCCCTCGGCTTCTACTGGCCGGTGCAGGGCCGGCAGGTACGGGTGCGGGGGCCGGTCACCGAGACGAGCCGGGCGGAGAGCCTGGCCGATCTGCACGCCCGTTCGACCGGAGCGCTGGCATCGGCGCTGACCGGTTCGCAGAGCGAGGTCCTCGGCTCGCGGGAGGAACTGGCCCGGACCGCCGACGCCGCCTGGGAACGGGCGCGGGCCGAGCCGGACGCGGAGGTCGCGAGCTGGACGCGGTACGTGGTCGAGCCGTCGGAGGTCGAGTTCTTCCAGGGCGACGCGGGGCGCAGGCACGTACGGCTGCGCTACCGCCGGGACGGCGCGGACTGGACGCGGGAGCTGCTCTGGCCGTAGAGCACGAGAACTGCTCCGGCCGCAGGACGCGGGAGCCGTTCCGGCGGCCGCAGGAGGGTCAGCGGGCGCAGGAGCCCGATATCAGCTGTTCCATCGGGTCCTATTCGGTTTCAACACGCCTTATTCGGTTTCAACGGTGAAGGGGCACTATGGGAGAGAGGTGGAGAGACAGGTCCTGTTGAGGGCTGGAGGCACCGATGAGCCGAACCCCTTCCCGCTACGCCGCGGACCGCGGTCTGACCACGCGCATGGTGACCACCATGTTCCTGATCGGTCTGCTGTACGTGGTCCTGGTCGGCGTGCTGCTCGCCGTACTGCGCGGCGCCTGGCCGATCATTCTGATCCTCGTCGGCGGCATGTTCATCGCGCAGTTCTGGTTCAGCGACCGCATCGCGGCCTTCAGCATGGGCGCCCGGGAGGTGACCCCCGAGGAGGCGCCGGAACTGCACGGCACGGTCGACCGGATCTGCGCACTGGCCGACATGCCCAAGCCCCGGGTGGCGATCGCCCAGAGCGACGTGCCGAACGCCTTCGCCACGGGCCGGGGCGAGAAGACCGCCCTCGTCTGCGCCACCACCGGTCTGCTCCGCAGGCTGGAACCGGAGGAGCTGGAAGGCGTGCTCGCGCACGAGATGTCGCATGTCGCGCACCGCGACGTGGCCGTCATGACGATCGCCTCGTTCCTCGGTGTGCTCGCCGGCGTGATCACGCGCGTCGCCCTGTGGGGCGGCCTCTCCCGCGGCAGCAGGAGCAATGACCCCGTAGGCATCGCGATCATGCTGATCCCCCTGGCCAGCGCGGTCGTGTACTGCCTCAGCTTCCTGCTCACCCGGCTGCTCTCGCGCTACCGCGAGCTCTCCGCCGACCGTGCCGCCGCCCTGCTCACGGGCCGCCCCTCGGCGCTCGCCTCCGCGCTCACGAAGGTGACCGGTCAGATGTCCCGCATCCCGACCGAGGACCTGCGCAAGGCGGAGCCGTACAACGCCTTCTACTTCGCCCCGGCGTTCTCCTCCAAGGAGAGTCTCAGCCGGCTGCTCTCCTCCCACCCGACCCTCGAACAGCGCCTCGACCAGCTGGCCCGCATCTCCGCCGATCTCGCCCGTCCGTAAGGAACGTCCATGGGCCTCCTCGACACCATCCTGGGCCGCAGCAAACCGGTCCGCCCCGACCTCGACCAGCTCTTCGCCGTGCCCTCCGCCGCCCTCACTCTCGAAGCGGGCGCCGGTTTCACCCCCACCGGCCTCGGCTCGGTCTGCTTCGCGGGCGTCGAGGGCGGCACCTTCGCCCGCATCCAGCAGGACGTACGCGAACTGCTGGACGCCGACACCGGCCGGGGCGGCATCCCGGTGGAGTTCAGCCAGGACACGTACGGCTACACCTGGCTGCTCACCCGTCGGCCGACCGAGGACACGGCCTCCCTGGTCAACGATCTGCACGCGGTCAACACCCTGCTCCAGGACGGCGGTTTCGGGCCGCAGCTGCTCTGCTCGCTGGTCGGGTTCCGGGACGAGCGGAACCGTCCGCTGGCCCTGGTCTACCTCTACAAGCGCGGCACGTTCTACCCTTTCGCCCCGCTGCCCGGCGGCGGCGAGAAGCGGGACAACCAGCTGGAGTTGCAGGTCAGGGCGGTACTCGGGGACGATCTACGGATGGAGAAGGATCTGGCCCGGTGGTTCCCGGTGTGGGGGGCGCCGGGGCTGTGACGCGGGCGGGCCGGTGGCAGCCCATGAAGACAGCGGCCACACGGCCGACACGTACATGGTTCCCGCACCGGGCCGCCCCAGAGCCTGTCGGGGGGGGGGGGGGGGGGGGGCCCGGGGGGGGGGGGGGGGGGGCCCCCCCCCCCGCGCCCCCCCCCGGCGCCGGCGCGGCGGCGCGGCGCCCCCCCGCCCCCCCGC
>NZ_JBIBVN010000004.1:285981-395389 GCF_043080425.1 Streptomyces sp. NPDC015032
GGCGGGGGGCCCCCACCTACCCCCCGCGCCCCCCCGCCCCCCACGACCTGGGGCCCCCCCCCGCCCCCCCCCCGCGGGGGGGGGCCCGCGGGGGCCCGCCCCCCCCCCCCCCCCCCCCCCCCCCCCGACAGGCTCTCAGCCACCGGGGCTCCCAGTACTGGGATCCAGGGCTCCCCCGCCCATATCATCGCTTCCATGACTGCTGAGCCCGCCCGTTCCGCCGCCCGTGTGCGCGCTTCGGATGCCGATCGCGAGGCGGTGGTCGAGCAGCTGCGCGAGGCGGCCGCCGAAGGCCGTATCGACATGGACGAGCTGGACACCCGGCTCGGGCAGGCGCTCTCCGCCAAGACCTGCGCCGAACTGGTGCCCCTCACCGAGGACCTGGTCCCCATCGAGGTGGCCACCGGTGAGCCGCTGGTCCTCAAGGGCGGCATGCACGGCGTGACACGCTCGGGCGCCTGGAAGGTCCCCCCGGTGATACGCGCCCAGGGCGGCCTCGGCGGCGTCCGGATCGACTTCACCCGCGCCGAGTGCCGACTGCGCGAGATCGCGCTGGAAGTACGCGGCGAGATGGCCGGGGTGAAAATCGTGATCCCGGAGGGCTGGACCGTGCACACCGACAACCTGGACCAGGGATACGGCGGCCTGAAGGACAAGACCACCGACGCGCGGACCCCCGGCGCCCCGCTCCTGCGGCTGACGGGCTCCTGCGGCATGGGCGGTGTGGTCGTACGCCACCCGAACTTCCGCGAACGGCGCAAGCTGCGCAGCATCGAATCCTGAGTAGGTGTACCTAGTCCCTGCCGGGTGAGCGCGCCCATCCGCCGCGTTCCCCCGCGGGCATAGCGTCCCCCGTATGCCCGAGGAGACCGCACCCACCGACACCACGCCCGCCCCGACCCCCGCCCCGACCGGGGCCAGGTCCCCCTCCTCCGTTCTCGGGGCCTTCGGATGCGGCTGCGCCGCGCTCGTCGGCGTACCCGTTCTCGGCCTGGTCGCCCTGCTCGCATGGTTCTTTTCGGGGTCGACGGACATTCCCCGGGTCGCACCCGAGGAGATGGCGGACCGCGCCTTCCAGCGCTCCCAGGAGGCGTACGACCTCATGGGGTTCAAGCGCACCGTGGAGCCGGGGGTCGAGGACATCGGCGTCAGCACGGAGAACACCCTGGGCTCCGGCTACTGCTACGACGGAGGTCTGCTCGGGCTGGAGGACAAGACCGTCGACGGCGCCTATCAGATGAGCCACAGCTGGGCACTGGACCACGTGCCCGCGAGCCAGGCCGTCCCCGGTCTCCGCAGGCTGCGCCGGCAACTCAAGGACGACGGCTGGGAGATCACGTCCTACCGCGAGGGCGGGAAGAGCAAGTCCTTTGACCTGTACGTCCAGCGGGACGACGGGGCCGAGCACATGTCCTTCACCTGGTACCAGGACCGGGAGTACTTCACCGGCGGTGCCTCCGTGCCCTGCGCCTACGACCCCGAATGGAAGGACGGCGATGTGAGCCCCGCAGGGGACGACCAGCGGCCCCCCGCTCTCGGGCCCGGACAGCGGAGCTAGGGCCTGTATTGAGTTGCCCCGCGGCGTCACGGCGCTGGGCACGCACGCTCGCGGCGTTACCGAAACGCCCAGCTAGCTCCGCTACAAGGGCGCTCCGGCGCCTTGCGATCGCACGCACCCAGCCCCGCTCCTTCTTCCACGGGGCAACTCAATACAGGCCCTTGTGTGATGCGTCCGGCGCAGCGCACTCAGCAGTCTCCCGGGCGGAAGACGGGAACGGCTACCACCCCTTCCTCCCCTTCCGCCCCCTCCTCCCGCCGGAAGCCCACCCGCAGCGCCATGCCGATGGCGAGAGCGGACTCCTCGCACCCCACGAGCTCCGTCATCATCCGCGGCCCCTCGGCCAGGTCGACGACGGCGGCGGTGTACGGGACGCGGGCGCCGAACGGCGGCAGGTCGTTGCGGTGGACGACGGACCAGGTGTACAGCGTGGCATCCCCGCTCGCCGGCTCCCAGACGACGTCCTCGCTCCAGCAGTGCGGGCAGAATTCGCGGGGGTAGTGGTGGGCGCGCCCGCAGGCGCCGCAGCGGCGCAGCAGCAACTGCCCCCGGGCGGCGGCGTCCCAGTAGGGGCGGGTGAAGGCGTCGGGCTCGGGGAGGTCGAAACGTACGGCTGCCGTGGTCACAGGAAGAGTCCGATCGCGTCGTCGAGGGACCAGGTCTGCCAGGACATCGCGCACAGCGCGACGAGCGAGATGAGCGCCATCATCGCGTTCTGACCCTGCTCGGCCCAGTCGTGGATCATCAGCACGAGATAGAGGAGATTGAGCAGGAGTCCGGCGACGAGCGCGACGGGGGTGAGGAATCCGGTGATCAGGCCGAGCCCCAGGGCGAGTTCGGCGTACACGACGAGGTAGGCCATGGCTCTGGGGCGCGGGGCGACGACCCGCTGGAAGCCCGTGCGCACGGCCGCCCACCGGTGCTTCCCCGCGACGTCGGCGGCCCAGGCGATGCCCGTACCGCGCTCGAACCAGCCCTTCTTGTCCTTGTGCCGCCAGCTCTCCAGCCACCACAGGCCGAGGCCTATCCGGAGGACGGCAAGCCACTCGGCGCCGCCGAGCCAGATCGTCTGCATGGGTCTCCCGCTCACTGGAACCAACATCTGACGGTACGTCAGTTCACCTGATGACGAAGGCTGCCGCAAGAGTCGTGCACGAGAGAGGCGCCCGGGGGCGCGCGCCTGTGATCAATTCGCAATCGATTCCCGTCTTGACCGAGACCCATCAAGTACGTGCGCGATTACGCTCCGGGGCATGCCTGACAGCGCACAGACCGCCGGCGGCACCACCCCGGCCCCCGCCGATCTCACCGAGGGCCGGCCCGTGTACGTGATCGGCGGCGGCCCCGGTGGTCTCGCCGCCGCCGCGGCCCTGCGCGAACAGGGCATACGGGCGGTCGTGCTGGAGAAGTCCGGGAAGGTGGGGGCCTCCTGGCGCCGCCACTACGACCGGCTGCGCCTTCACACGACCCGGCGCCGGTCCGCGCTGCCGGGGCTCGCGATGCCACGCCGGTTCGGACGGTGGGTGGCCAGGGACGATGTGGTGCGCTACCTGGAGAAGTACGCCGAGCACCACGAACTGGAAGTGGTGACGGGGGTCGAGGTGTCCCGGATCGACCGGACCCCCGACGGAACGGGCTGGCAGCTGACCGCGACCGGCGGCCGGATGCTGACCGGCCGGGCCGTCGTCGTCGCCACCGGCCACAACCACACCCCGCGCATCCCCGACTGGTCCGGGCGCGAGACCTTCACCGGCAACCTCGTGCACGCCGCCGACTACCGCAACCCCGGCCCGTACGCGGGCAAGGACGTCCTCGTCGTCGGCATCGGCAACACGGGCGCGGAGATCGCGGTCGATCTGGTGGAGGGCGGGGCGTCCCGGGTGCGGATCGCCGTGCGTACCGTGCCGCACATCGTGCGCCGCTCGACGGCGGGATGGCCCGCGCAGGGGACCGCCGTCCTGGTACGCAGACTGCCGGTCCGGCTGGTCGACCTGGCCGGGGCGCTGATGGCCCGGATCGCCGTGCCCGACCTCGCCGCACAGGGGCTCCCTCGCCCGGACACCGGCCTGTACTCGCGGGTCAGGGCCGGCGCCATTCCGGTGCAGGACGTGGGGCTGATCGACGCGGTGAAGGGCGGCCGGGTGGTGCCGGTGGCCGCTGTCGAGTCGTTCGACGAGGACGCGGTGGTGCTGGCCGACGGGGAACGGATCACCCCGGACGCGGTGATCGCGGCGACCGGCTACCGGCGGGCCCTGGAGGGCCTGGTCGGCCACCTCGGCGTACTGGACGCCCGGGGCCGGCCGGTGGTGCACGGCGGCCGTACGCCCAAGCAGGCGCCCGGACTGTACTTCACCGGGTTCACCAACCCGATCAGCGGCATGTTCCGTGAAATGGCCCTGGACGCACGGAAGATCGCCAAGAGACTGGCGCGCAGGGGCTGACCGGGCGGGGGCCGGGCGGGGGCCGGGCGGGGACGCGGGGGCCGGGAACCGGGCACGGGCCGGGAACCGGGCACGGGCCGGCGGTGCTCGTGGCCCTGATGCTGGCCGCCTTCACCTTCAACACCGCGGAGAACCTGCCGATCGGCCTCCTGGAACTCATCTCCGAGGACCTGCGGGTGTCCCTGTCGGCGGTCGGCTACCTGGTCACCGGTTACGGCGTGGCGGTCGCCGTGGCGTCCCTGCCGCTCGCCCACGTCACTCGGGCCATGCCCCGCCGCCATGTGCTCACGGGACTGCCGGCCGCACTCGTCGCGTCCAGTCCGGCCGCGGCGCTGGCCACCTCCTACTGGCTGCTGCTCGCGGCGCGGCTGCTGACCGCGCTCGCCCAGGCGCTGTTCTGGGCCGTGATGGGGCCGGTGGCAGTGGGCCTGTTCGCACCCGAGATCCGCGGGCGCGTGGTCGGGGCGCTGTCCGTCGCCGGTTCGCTCGCCCTCGTGCTCGGCGAGCGACTGCTGCCCGGAGGTGCCGTCGCTGCGTCGTGCCCCCGTGCGGAGTGAGCGAAGTGATGCGGGAGCAACGGCGGCATCGCAGGGGCCGGCGGCCCGCACGCGCGGGGCGCGGCCGGGCAGGACCGACCGCGCCCCGCGCTGTTCCGAGGTCCAGCGGACGGCTCTGCGACTCACCGCCGCCGCCTGCGTACCGTTGACGTATGGACGTGTTCGACGAGTTGTTGCGCGGTGTGCGGGGCAAGGGCGCCGTCTTCGGCCGCTCGGTGCTGTATCCGCCGTGGTCGCTGAGGTTCCCGGGCGACGCGTATCTGACCCTGTGCGTGCCCCTGCGCGGTGAGGGCTGGATCGTCCCGGAAGGCGGCAGCGGGGACGGAGGCGGAAGCGGTGATCACGCGGCGCACCGGGTGCCGGTCGGTGAGACGGCGATCGTACGGGGGCCGGCCCCGTTCCTCTTCACCGACGCCCCTGCCACGGGTACGGGTACGGGCCGGGGCGTGGGACCGGGTACGTCCGTACGCGAGGTGCGCTGGGACACCGGCCCCGGAGCCGACCCGGTACCACCCGGCGAGCTCAGCGGCCCCACCGTACTGCTGGCCGCCGCCTACGACGTCCGCTCCGAGGTTCCGCGACGCCTGCTCCAAGTCCTTCCACCGGTGCTCGTCGTACCGGACGAAGAGGACTCTTCCCCCCTGCGCGACTATCTGGAGGGGCAGATCGGCAAGGCGCGGCCGGGCGGGCAGATCGTGCTGGACCGGCTGCTGGACTGGTTGCTGGTGTGCACGCTCCGCGACTGGTTCGACCGCCCGGAGGCGGCCCCGCCCGCCTGGTACCGGGCGCTCGGCGACGAGGTGGCGGGCCCGGCGCTGCACGCCCTGCACGAGGAACCGGCCCATGCGTGGACGACGGCGGAACTGGCGGCACGGGCCGGGGTCTCACGGACCACGTTCGCCAAACGGTTCACCGAACTGGTCGGGCAGGGCCCGGTGGCGTATCTGACCGAATGGCGCATGACACTCGCCACCGATCTGCTGAGCCGCCAGGACCTGACGGTGGCGGCGGTGGCCCGCCGGGTGGGATACGCCGACGCGTTCGGCTTCAGCACGGCGTTCAAGCGGGTCCGGGGCACCAGCCCGAGCGCCTACCGCCGCGGATCCGCGGAGCGGGAAGAACTGGGCCGGAAGGCCCCGACAGGCTGACCCCCCGACCCCCGCCCCTCTCGCCCCACCTCCCCTCTTCCCCTCCCTTCCTCGCCCTTCTCGCCCCTCTCCCCTCCCCTGCCTTCTCGCCCTTCTCGCCCTTCTCGCCCGCCCGGGCTCAGCCGGTCCAGGCGCCCCCGTCGGCCGCCTTGCGCACGAACGCACCGAAGTCCCGCGGCGCGCGCCCCAGCGCACGCTGCACTCCGTCGACGACCGGAGCCTCCTGGCTCGTACGGATCGGCTTCATCGCGTCCGTCCACAGCGCCGCCTCCTCGGGGGACATCCCCTGGGCGACCAGTGCCGTCACGAACTCCTGCTCGGGGACCGGAACGTACCCGGCCCGCCGCCCCGTGACCTTCGCGATCTCGGCCAGCGCGTCGTCGATGGTGAGGGCCCGCGTCCCGGACAGCTCGTACAACTGGCCCTCGTGGCCGGGCCGGGTGAGCGCGGCGACAGCGACGTCCGCGATGTCGTCCGCGTCGACGAACGCGGCGGCGCCGTCCCCGGCGGGCAGCGCCAGCTCACCGCCGATCACCCCGTCACGGAACACCCCCTCGCTGAAGTTCTGCGCGAACCAGCCGGGCCGCAGGATCGTCCACGGCACCCCCGAGGCCCGTACCGCGATCTCCCCCTCCAGGTGCGGCCCGGTTTCGTCGTAGGAATCCCCGAAGTACCCCGGCACATCGGCCCCCCGCGCGGAGAGCAGCACCAGCCGCCCGACCCCGGCCGCTGTGGCCCGTTCCACCAGGGCGGGGGTCCGGGAAGGCGTCAGGTCCAGCGGCACGATGTACACCGCCGCCACTCCGTCCAGCGCCGCCTCCCAGGTCTCCGGGTCGTCCCAGTCGAACGGCGTCTCCCCGGAGCGCGACGCCACCCGCGTCTCCACCCCTTGCTCCCGCAGCCGCTCCACGACCCTGCGCCCGGTCTTTCCGGTACCTCCGACGACGAGTACGGGCCCGTCCGTACGAGCGTTCTGTACTTCCTGAGCTTCCTGCGCTTGCTGTGCTTCCTGAGCTTCCTGCGCTTGCTGTGCGTTCTGTGTCATACGGGAAGCCTGTCCCGGCACCCCGCCCACCGGCCATGTCCCGGAATCCGGGATGAATGTCCGGCCGTCCGGCCGCCGAAGCAGGAAGTATGCGGGCATCCATCTCGTCTCAAGTGGTGAGGTGCCGTCGGATGAACGGCGCCGCTCCCAAGACGAGTGCGGCGAAGGCGATCAGTCGTTGAAGGCCGGGCTGAGCGGCGAGGTTGCTGTGCTGGATGCCATAGACCGCGTACCAGTTGGCGGCGAGGTCGGTCGCCATGATGGCGCATGCGAGATCGATTCCTCGGCGTTTGCCCGTGATCAGGAACACGGCGGCGAGCATGTCGAACAGCGCCAGCGACGACCAGTAGAGATTGAGCCACCCCGGTGCCCAGTCATACGGGTGCAGACCGTGGCTGAGGAGGTCGGTGACGTGCGCGGAAACGCCGACGAACAGCAGGCCGGCTGCGATGACGCAGGCCCATATGACCGCCCAGCGCGGAGTGTGGTGCATCCATCCGATCACCTTGTGGATCATCCCACCGCCGGGCGATGGCCGTCAGGCCGCCGGCCTGCGGCAGCAGATGAGGACGGCTGCGATCCCGGCACATTCACCGCTGAACCCTGTCCGTAGCCGAACTCCGGTTGCGCAGTTCCGACGGTCCCGCCCACTCTTCCGGCCGTCCGGTCCAGCCTTTGCCTTCACACCCATTCCTGACGGAGCGTCAGTTCAGTAACCTGACAGAGTGTCAGCTTCATGCTGGCCGGGCACGATCACCCGACGGACTTCGAGCAGGAGTGGGCGGAACGATGCTTGGATCGACTCACGGCACCCTCACCACCGACTTCCGCGCCAGGGTGGTGGCCTGCGGCGAAGAGCCGTATGCCATCGTCCACAGCATGGCGGCCGCCGCCACGGAGGGCGATCTCGATGTCAGCGGCCGCCCGTTGCACGCGCCCGTGCCGGACCTGGACCGGTTCTTCCGGCCCGAGTCCGTGGCCGTCATCGGCGCATCCGACGCCGAGGGGCGACCCAATACCGGGATCACCCGGCAGCTGATCGGCTGGGCCGAGCGGGTCGGGGCGCGGCTGCATCCCGTGCATCCCAGCCGGAAGTCCGTGTTCGGGCGGGCCTGTTCTCCTTCCGTCGCGGACCTGCCGGAGCAGGTCGATCTGGCGGTGCTGCTGGTCGGCGATCCGCTCCCGGTGATCGAGGAGCTCGCGCAGGCCAAGGTGAAGTTCGCCGTCGCCTTCGCCTCCGGGTTCGCCGAGACCGGTGAGGAGGGAGCCGCTGCCCAGGCGCGGCTGGCCGCGGCGGTGGAGCGGTCGGGGCTGCGGCTGCTCGGGCCGAACACCAACCTCAACGCCTTCGAGCGGTTCCGGGACGATCTGGACGGGCCGGCGATCGCGCTGATCACCCAGTCCGGTCATCAGGGGCGCCCCGTCTACGCCCTTCAGGAGCTGGGGGTGCGCCTCTCGCACTGGGCGCCCACGGGCAACGAGGCCGATCTGGAGACCGCCGACTTCATCTCGTACTTCTCGCAGCGCCCCGAGGTCGGGGCCATCGCCTGCTACGTGGAGGGGCTCAAGGACGGGCGCTCCTTTCTGCTCGCCGCGGACCGGGCGGCGCGGGCAGGGGTTCCGGTGGTGGCGGTCAAAGTGGGACGTACGGAGACGGGCGCCAGGATGGCCGCGTCACATACCGGCAAGCTGACCGGCGCCGACCAGGTGGTGGACGCGGCGATGCGGCAGTTCGGCGTGATCCGGGTGGACGGGCTCGACGAGCTCCAGGACACCGCGGCCCTGCTGGCACGGGCACGAAAGCCGCAGGCCGACGGGGTCGTCGTGTATTCGATCTCGGGGGGCACGGGCGCGCATTTCTCGGATCTGGCGACGGGGGCCGGACTGGAGCTCCCCACCCTGTCCGAGGAGAAGCAGCGCGAACTGCACGAGTGGATTCCCGGCTATCTGAACGTGGCGAACCCGGTCGACAACGGCGGCCATCCGGTCGGCGACTGGCGCGGCCGGAAGATCATCGACGCGATCCTCGCCGACCCCGACGTCGGGGTGCTGATCTGTCCGATCACTGGCCCCTTCCCCCCGATGAGCGACAGACTCGCACAGGACCTGGTGGACGCGGCGGAGACCACGGACAAGCTGGTGTGCGTGGTGTGGGGCTCGCCCGTCGGTACGGAGGACGCCTACCGCACGACGCTGCTGGGCTCGTCCCGCGTCGCCACCTTCCGTACCTTCGGCAACTGCATCACCGCCGTGAAGGCCTATCTGGATCACCACCGGTTCGCCGCGTCCTACCGCTCCCCCTTCGACGAGGCGCCGCGCACGCCGTCGCCCTCGTTCCGCAAGGCGCAGGCACTGATGCGCCCGGGCCACCAGCTGAGCGAGCACGCGGCGAAGCAGCTGCTGCGGGCGTACGGAATCCGCGTGCCGCGCGAGCAATTGGTGACCAGCGCCGCCGCGTCCGTCCGGGCGGCGGGGCTGGTCGGCTACCCGGTCGTCATGAAGGCGTCGGGCGCCCGGCTCGCCCACAAGACCGAACTGGGCCTGGTCAAGGTCGGGCTCACCTCCGCCAGCCAGGTGCGCGACGCGTACCGGGAACTGACCGACATCGCACGGTACGAGGGCATCGAGCTGGACGGAATCCTGGTCTGCCAGATGGTCGAGCGGGGCGTCGAGATGATGGTCGGCGTCACGCAGGACGCGCTCTTCGGGCCGACGGTGACGGTCGGGCTCGGTGGCGTACTGGTCGAGGTGCTGCACGATGCGGCGGTGCGCGTACCGCCGTTCGGCGAGGACCAGGCACGGTCGATGCTGGCCGAACTGCGCGGCCGGGCCCTGCTGGAGGGCGTACGCGGCGGCCCGCCGGTGGATGTGGACGCGCTCGTCGAGGTCGTGCTGCGGGTGCAGCGGATGGCGCTGGAACTGGGCGACGACCTCGCCGAGCTGGACATCAACCCGTTGATGGTGCTGGGGCGGGGACAGGGCGCGGTGGCGCTGGACGCCCTGGCCGTCTGCCGCTGACCGGTCCGGCCGCCCGGCCCGCCACCCACTCAGGAGCTGCCTCATGCCGTCCTCCCCCGAAGACACCACCGAGTCCACCGACCCGCTCGACTCATTGGTACTCCACGCCACTGACAACGGCGTCTCATGGATCACGCTGAACCGCCCCGAGGCGATGAACGCGGTCACCTGGGACCAGCGGGAACGCGTCATCGCACTTCTCGCCGGGGCCTCCGCCGACCCGGCGGTCCGGGCCGTCGTCCTCACCGCCACCGGCCGCGGCTTCTGCGCGGGCGCCGACCTGCGCGGCGCCCCTGCGACGGGCGACCGGGTACCCGGAGACGTGGCCCGCACCATCCGGCTCGGCGCGCAGCGCCTGATCGCCGCGGTCCTGGACTGCGAGAAGCCGGTGATCGCAGCCGTCAACGGCACGGCGGCCGGCATCGGCGCCCACCTCGCTTTCGCCTGCGATCTGGTGCTGGCTGCCGAGTCGGCGAAGTTCATCGAGGTGTTCGTACGCCGCGGCCTCGTGCCCGACGGCGGCGGCGCGTATCTGCTGCCGCGCCTGATCGGCCCGCAGCGTGCCAAGGAGCTGATGTTCTTCGGCGACTCGCTCCCGGCGGCGGAGGCGGAGCGGCTGGGTCTGGTCAACCGGGTGGTCCCGGACGAGGAGCTGGCGGCCACGGCCCGAGCCTGGGCACAGCGGCTGGCCGACGGCCCGACCCGTGCGATCGCCCTCACCAAGCAGCTGGTGAACGCATCGCTGGACTCCGACCGGGTGACGGCCTTCGCAGCGGAGGCGAACGCCCAGGAGATCAACATGACGACGCAGGACGCCAACGAGGGGGTGGCGAGCTTCGTGGAGCGGCGTATGCCGAAGTACCGGGGGTTGTGAGCGGCCTCGGGGCGCTCACGTCGGTCCCCTCCCAGCACCGGGCGGGACCGCCCGGTGCTGGGCAGTCACCAGGCCCTTCCGGTGCGGTGCGGCCGGGACTGACCGGTTGGCGTGAGCCATCGACGGGTCCCAGCCGCAACCTGCCTACTTCTCGGCGAAGACGTCTTCGACGGACGCGGCGGCGGGAGCACGCAGAAGCCACCGGCTCAGAACATCGAGGTCAGCACAGCCCGTAATGCGCTCACGCGCCTCCTCGGACACATCCACACCGGCCTGAGCAAGAAGGAGCAAGATGCCCCGCGCGATGCCCTCTGAACGGCCTTCCGAGCGGCCCTCAGCCCGGCCCTCCGAGCGGCCCTCCGCCCGGCCCTCCGCCCGGCCCTCGTCCCGGATCTCCTCCGAGAGAGACGACTTGTAAAAGGAAAGGTCCACGGCCACCAGGTTCCTCCACTGTTGTGCGGCCGGGACCCATCCATGGGCGCGAGCCACCGGCGGGCCCCGGCCGCAGTCCACCTACTCCTCGGCGAAGACGTCTTCGACGGACGCGGCGGCGGGAGCGCGCAGAAGCCACCGGCTCAGAACATCGAGGTCAGTACAGCCCGTAATACGCTCACGCGCCTCCTCGGACACATCCACACCGGCCTGAGCAAGAAGGAGCAAGATGCTCCGCGCGATGCCTTCTGAACGACCTTCCGAGCGGCCCTCCGCCCGGCCCTCATCCCGGATCTCCTCCGAGAGAGACGACTTGTAAAAGGAAAGGTCCACGGCCACCAGGTTCCTCCACTGTTGTGCGGCCGGACGGTTGCCCAGGCCCTGTGCGGTGAGTTCGACGATGGGGTCGGCGATGGTTTCCGGTACGTCCCGCAGAGCGGTCGACAGCGTTTTCAGTATGGCACCGATGTCCGGATCGCCTGCGTGTGTGATCGCCGCCAGCGTGGCCAGTGCCAGGTCCTTGCGGGCCTCTGCCACCTCCGTGATCACCGGCATGTTGTGCGGGCCCGCAACAAGGGCTTGCAGGGTGAGCACGGGCGATTGCGGGTGGCCGACAGGGAACGGGCGTGCTGCCCATTCGGCGGTTGCTCTGTCCTGGCAGACAACCAACAACATGGGAGGCAGCTTGTACTTCGCCTGAAGGTACGACAGGTAGTACATCCAGCTCGCGGGCTTGTCCGGGTCCTTCTTGCCCTGAGCCTCGATCGCAAGGAGGTACGACTGGTCGTCCTCCATGTCGATGCGCAGCAGGGTGTCGACACGGCGTTCGAGGGGCCTGTTCTCGGTGAGGTCCGTAGGCATGACGGTGGCCGAGGCGGGTGGGCCGATCTCGACGCCCAGTACCTCGGAGACGCGGGAGAAGAGTCCCGGGTACTCCTGAAAGATGCGGTGCATCGCCTCGTGGGACGAGCTGACCATGTGGGTTTCCTAGAGTTGTCGAACGGTCGGATGGGAGTTGTCGGTCCGGCAGTCGGCGCACTCTCCTGACTCCGCCGCGCGGAATGCCCGGTCGCAGCTCTCACAGTTCTGCAGCGGGAAGGGCCGGGGCGGGACATCGGCCGGGGATCGGAACGGAGGCAGCGGGGGAAGCCGGGCCGTGAGCCGGTGCGCGAGGAGCCCGGCGGGACGGATCAGCCTTTCGGGTGGGAGTTCGCTGGTCAGGGCGTGTTCTACGGCCGCGGGGCCGGCCTCGCGTTCCAGCCAGGCGGCGACGCCCGGGGCCAGGACGTCCACGTCCTGCGCGGAGAGCAGCAGGCGCGGGTCCTTGTGGTGCAGTCCGGCGAGCAGGTCGGCGGCGGTCCGAAGGAGGGGCCCTGCGGGAAAGGCCGGCTGCGGTACGAGCAGGGGCGTGGACCGGCCGCGCGGGGCGCGGTCGCAGCGCGGCGTGGGCTCGCGGCGTGGTGCGGGCTCGCAGCGCGGCGTGGGTTCACGGCGCCCCGTGGGCATAGTGCGGGCCGCAGACCCGAGCGGACGCGTGTCGTCGGCCTCGGCCTCCCGGCGTAATCGGCCGGGCGCGGGCGGCCGGGCCTTCCCTTGCGGGTGCGGCGAACAGTCACGACCCGGCCGGGTGTCTGCGGGCCGCCGGTCGGCAGGCTGGTTGCAGGAGACGGTACGGGTGACGATCCGGCCGTCGGCCAGGCGCGTGCGGGTGCGTCGCAGGTACCCATGGCCTTCGAGTTCGCGTAACGCGGCGGCGATCCGGGCCTCTCCCTCCGGGAAGCGGGCGGCGAGGTCCTTGATGCCGATCCTGGCTCCGGCGGGCAGCGACTGGATGTGTGCGGCCAGCCCGATCGCGGTGAGGGAGAGCTCGCGGTGCTGGGTGAGGTGGTTGCCCACGACCGTGAAACGGCTGCTGTGCCGGGAGTTGTCGTGTACGACGCCGGACGACGGTGTGGCGTATTCGCGTGTACGGGACGGCGAGGGCGGGGGCGCGCTAATCTGCTGGGTATCCATCGGGAAGCGTTCTCTTCCTCGTTGGTCAGGCCCTCGATCGGGATGCCAGTCCCGGCCGGGGGCCGTCGCATGTCTGGGAGGTTTTCGTTGCGGCGAGCATATGCCAGCCAATCAGCCTGATATCCAGCTAAGTTGGCCAATTTCACCCATGTGGGTGACGGGAGGCAGGGTGGGGTTGGGAAGGGTCATTTCCCTAGTCCTTCAAGGCTTTTGATGTCGTGCGGAGCCGCGTCGCGGACCACCGGATCGCGGAAATCCGCGACCCGGTGGCGGCGGTCACGACACGGGATCGAGTTCGGCCCAGACGGTCTTACGGGGGAAGGGGCCGGGACTGGCTCCCCAACGGTCCGCGAGCGCACCGACGATCAGCAGACCGCGTCCGGACTCGGAGACGCCGTCCGGGACGGCCGTGTCCGCCGGATCGGGCGGAAGGCACTCACCACGGGCGTCGCTCACCTCGATCCGCAACAGTGCGCCTCCGTCGTGGGTCGTTAGCTCCAGCCTGAAGTCCCGCCCCGGCACACGGCCATGAACCACGGCGTTGGCCGCCAGCTCGGCCACGATCTGGGCGGCCGACTCCGACGGGATTCCCCACTCGCCCAGCTGCGCGGTCGTCAGCAGCCGGGCCAGCCGCGCCCCCCGGCGAGTGGGCGACAGCAACACGGTGAACGCGCGGCTGGGATTGGGGCGCTGAGGGAGGGAGATTCCTTGTTTCACGTCACTCAGCGTGGCCGGGCGCACATACGCTGACCAGTGATCAAGCGGATGCGTACGGTTACTGTCCGGCGCTTGTCCGGAGGTGTCCGGGCTGTCCGGAGCAGGCGTGCGGGTAGGTGGTGCCGCGATGGTGACGGTACGTCGGAGGTGGCGCGGATGCGGGTGGATGCGAACGGTACGGAGCGGTCCGAGGGCGAGACGACGGACGAGCCCGGTTGGGAGGTCGACCCGGACGACGAGTCGGGCGCGGCGGTCGTCGCCACGGTGGGGCGGCAGTTGAGGCTGCGCCGGGAGGCGGCCGGGATGCGGGCGGCCGAGTTCGGCGTCGCGATCGGGTACGGGGAGGACCAGGTCTACAAGGTCGAGGCCGGGAAGCGGATTCCGCGCCCGGAGTATCTGGACAGGGCGGACGAGGTCCTGGGGGCCGGTGGGCTGATCACCGCGATGAAGAAGGACGTGGCGGAGGTCCGGTACCCGAAGAAGATCCGGGACTTGGCGCGGATGGAGGCGCGGGCGGTCGAGCTGCTGTCGTACGGCGACCACAACCTGCACGGTCTCCTACAGACGGAGGAGCATGCTCGGGCGTTGCTGAGGACGAGGCGCCCGGCCCTGTCGGACGACGAGGTGGAACGTGGTGTCGCAGCCCGCATGGCCCGACGCTCCATCTTCGACCGCTCACCGGCCCCTGAACTGAGCTTTGTTCAGGAAGAGGCGACGCTCAGCCGCCCCACTGGGGGCAAGATGGTGCTGCGCAGGCAGCTGGAACACCTCTTGGAGGTAGGAAAGTTGCGCAACGTCGAAATTCAGGTGATGCCGACGGTCCACTGGAATCACCCTGGGACAGGCGGGCGGATCCAGATGCTGAAGTTCGAGGACGGCACAGCAGTCGGGCGTTCCGATGACGAGTTCGGCGGTCGTCCCGTCTCCAGCCCGAAGCAGCTACGGATCCTTGAACTCCGCTATGGCATCATCCGGGCGGAGGCTCTCAGCGCACGGGAGTCGCTGGCCTTCATCGAGCGAGCGCTGGGAGAGACATGATCCGGAAGACCTCTGCTGGGGACGGCTCCGAGCTGGCGTGGTTCAAGAGCAGCTACAGCGACAGCAGTAACCCCAACGACTGCGTCGAGGTCGCCACCCCACCCGGCACGGTCCACGTCCGTGACTCGAAGAACGCGCAGGGCCCCCGGTTCGCCGTAACCCCCGACGCCTGGGCGGACTTCGTCGCGTACGCCGCCGGGAGCTGACCGCCGGCACTCACTCCGCGCCCGGCCGAGCCCGGCCGGGCCCGGCCCCGCTCGGGCGGGTTCGGGGCCCCTCGCCGCCTGAGCGTGTACCCGTCCGGTGAGTCCAGATCGCCGTACTCCCGGTTGAGTTCGGGCCGGTCCGGCGTGCCGCTGATGCGCGAGCTCCGCGAACCCCGCGACCTCGACACCGAGCACAGCCCCTACGAACAGGGGGCCCGCCCCTGCCAGGATCGACCGGCCGGTCCACAGGTCCAGCGGGCGGGGGGACGCCTCCGCATCCCTGGGCACCGCCCGTCCGGCGGACCCCGCGGCACCCCTGGTTCGTCCCTGACTCGCCCCGGAACGGCCCCTGACAACGGCACCGCGCGGCCGACAGCGCGCCTAGCCTCCTCAAGGAGTCCCGGCCGGGTCCGCACATTTCTTGAGCACGTCTCTCACGCACCGTCTCGTCAGGAGGATGAGTCATGCTGTTCAGAGGCAGGTCCGCGCTACGGCGCGCCGCCGTACGGAGCACGGCCGTGGTCGCGGGAACCGTCTTCGCCGCCGTCACCGGTTTCGCCGCTGCACCCCACGTGAACGCGGCGCCGGTGACCGCCGGAGCCCTGCAGTGGGCTCCGTGCGACGCCCCGGACAACCCGGGCGCCGAGTGCGCCACCCTCACGGTGCCGGTCGACTGGGCCCGCCCGGGCGGGCCGACGTTCGAGCTGGCCGTGGCCCGCCGCCAGGCCACCGACCCCGGTGCACGCGTCGGCTCGATGGTGTTCGGTCCCGGGGGTCCCGGCGACTCCGGCGTGGAGCGGGTGGTGAGCAGTATCAGCCGGTTCAGTCCCGAGGTCCGCCGCAGGTTCGACATCGTCAGCTTCGACCCGCGTGGTGTGGGCCGCAGCAACCCGGTGACCTGCTCCGGCGACCTGCTCGCGCAGCGGCCGTCACCGGAGCCGGCAAGCCAAGCGGACTTCGACGCCACCCTGGCCTACAACAAGCGGCTCCGCGCCGACTGCCGGGCACGCACCGGGCCAGTGTTCGACCACCTCGACACCGCCCAGACGGTCCAGGACCTGGACGCCCTGCGGGCCGCCCTCGGCGAGGCCGAACTGACCTTCCACGGCAGCTCGTACGGCACACTGCTCGGGGCGCAGTACGCCGAGGCCCATCCGCACCGGGTCCGGGCGATGGTGCTGGAGAGCGTGATGGACCACAGCGTTTCCAGCACCCGTGAGTTCCTGCGGTCCCAGGCGACCGCTGCACAGGACTCCTTCGACGAGTTCGTGAAATGGTGCGCCGACAACTCGGCCTGCGCACTGCACGGTCGCGACGTCCGCACGGTCTGGCAGGGGCTGCTGACCCGGGCCCGAAACGGCGAGCTGGAGAACCCCGCCAAGCCGGGAACCCCCCTCTCGTCAGCGGATCTGGTCAACGTGATCGCCTTCAAGAAGTTCTACAAAGCCGACTACGCAGGCCTGGCGGCGGCCATCGCCGGGATGGCGTCGAGCAGCCCGCTCCCCGCCTCGCCCACCTCGGTGTCGCCGCTTCCGCCGGCGACCCCCGTCTTCTGCTCGGACTGGCATCTGCCGGTGCGCAACTACCAGGAATACGCCTCGCTCGTCGGCGTGATGAACAGGACCGCACCCGACCTGCCCTCCCTGCTGCCGATCCAGATGACGGCGGCGTGTCTGGGCGCGCCGACCGCCAACCCGCAGCACCGCCTGACGGCCCGCGGCGCCCCGCCGATCCTGGTGTCCAACGCACTCCATGACCCCGCCACCGGCTACCCCTGGGCGGTCTCGGTGGCCCGGCAACTCGGCCGCAGCGGCGTGCTCCTCACCTACGAGGGCCAGGGCCACGGCAGCGTCACCAGAGGCCCCTGCATGGAGCACGCCGTCGACGGCTACCTGACCGACCTGACAGTGCCACCACGCGGCACCAGGTGCCCGGCCGTGCCGTCCTGAGCGGGCCGGCCTCCCGGCACTGTCTGGCGGTGAGGCGCTCGAAAACCAGTGGAGCAGCGCCACTGTGCGCCGTTACCGTGCTGCCGAACCAAGTCGTCTAGTCAAGGACGCGCCGTTGTACACCCTGTGAGACCTCCCAAGCGCTGATTTGTCGCGCGTCGCGCATGTGCGCCGCGCTTCTTCTTGCTGCGGACTTCTCACTGAAACCGGTGTACTTCTGTGCTCAAAAACTGGGTGGTCGTGCCCACCTGCCTGCCGCTCGTTCGCCGCCGTTGCCACGCGTGCGCGTCCGAGCGCTTCCGGGCAAGCGGTAAATTCCGCGTCAACGCACACCACAAGCTCATCGACGCCTGGCTCCTCGCGCTCTGTACCTCTTGCGGGGAAACCGCAAAGCTCACGGTCCTGGAACGGATGAATGTGCGCTCCGTACGACCTGAGCTGCTGGACCGGCTGCATGACAACGACCCTGGCCTGACAGCCGAGCTGCTCCAGGATCCGGTCGTGCAGCGCCGTCATCGCATCGCCCTCGACTGGGACAACGCCTGGCGCCTCGACACCGGCGGATCGGATCACCTGGACCACAAGGTGATCGACGTCTCGGTCCGCTTTGCGGCGCGGATCCCTGTCCGGCCGGTGCGGCTGATCGCTGAAGGCTGCGGTCTTTCACGGGCCGAGGTCGAGAGACTGCTCACGGAGGGGAAACTCGTTTCGGCAGCCCGGCTGAACGGCAGGCTCTCCGGCGACTTCACCTTCATGCTCAAGCGCTGAGCCCTTCTCGGGACCGGGGGCCTGTCCGGCGAGATCCGCCGGACAGGCCCTGGCCGGTGGCCGACGGCGGTACCTCGACGACGAAGAACAGGAAGGTGGTTCTGGTCGAGAGGACATGGACGTCGTCGGGGAACAGCTCACGGGCAGCCGGGGCGGACTGCGGCTCGCTGATGACGGCAACGCGGAAACCGGCGGTGGTGAAGGCATCGGCAGCGTCACCCGCGGCCCCTGCATGGAGCACGCCGTCGACGGCTACCTGACCGATCTGACCGTGCCACCACGCGGCACCAGGTGCCCGACCGTGCCGTCCTGAGCGGGCCGGCCTCCCGGCACTGCGTGGCGGTGAGGCGCTCGAAAAGCAGTGGAGCAGCGCCGCTGCTGCCGAGGAGTCGCGCTTGTGGGGTCAGGGCGGCGTTGGCGTGACTCACAGACTCGGTTCCTTCACCTGTGCTGCCTTGGGACGGGCCGTCGGCTGCTTGAACGCGTGCAGTGATAGCCACACGGCGACAAGGAGGCTCGCGACGCAGATTCCGAGTGCGACGTGGAAGCCGGTTTCGAATGCATGACGGGCCGTGCCCTGCATCTGGGTGGGGATTGCATGGAGGCTTCCGGTGGCGATGGTGCCGGGGGCAGAGTGCGTGTGCCCGAATAGCGACGCGCCCCAGGTGTGGTGGGTCACTGCTGCGCCGATGGCGCCGACGAGCGCGAGGCCTACGGCGGTACCGAGCTGGCGCGAGGAGTTCAGCACCGCCGAGGCAGCACCCGCTACGGGCGCGGAGACGTCGCGCATGGCCACGTGGGTGATCCCAGGAACCAGCAGTCCGAAACCGACTCCGGCGACCAGGTATCCGATGCCCGCCACGGCGAATGGGGTGGTTGACGTCAAGGTGCTCAGTGCTGCCACACCGAGTGCTCCGGCCGCGCAGCCCGTGGTCACGATGGCACGTGGCGTGAAGCGTTGACTGAGTTTGCCGGCCATCTGCGCGGCCACTAGGAAGGGGGCGTTCATCAGCAGCCACGACAGGCCGGTGTGAAGTGCGGACCAGCCGAGAAGGTTCTGGAACATCAACGTGACGTAGTAGAGCGTGCCGCTGAAGGCCAGGTAGCTGGTGAAGTAGATGAAGCAGGCACCGATGAACGCCGGGTTTCCGAGCACCGCTTTCGGTACCAAAGGATCGCTGGCGCGGCGTTGCCACTGCACGAACGCCACGAGAATGAGCCCGCCACCGATGAGCGGCAACAGGGTTCGTGCCGGATCCAAGGGCACGTCAGTCGTGGTGATCAGTCCGAAAGTCACTGATGCCAGGCCCACCGACGCGAGGACGACCCCTGGCACGTCAAGCGGCCGCGACTCGGAGGTCGTAGCGGCCCGCGGGACAGTCAACAGAATCAAGGCACCAGTGACGACAATGATCGGGAGATTGACCCAAAAGATCGTTGACCAGCCGAAGGCCGACAGCAGTAGGCCGCCGACGATCGGGCCCGCGCCGAAGCCAATGCCGCCGATTGCCGCCCACCAGCCGATCGCGTGACCGCGCTGCTCCGGCGGGTAGGTATCGGTCAGCACGGCGAGGGTGAGCGCCAAGATGTCGGCGCCGCCAACTCCCTGACCGATCCGCGCGCACACAAGCGCCGCGGGGCTGGACGCCAGAGCTGCTCCGGCAGAGCAGAGGCCGAAAGCGACCAGACCGGCCAACAGGACCGGCCGGTGGCCAAGCCGATCACCGAGCGCACCCATCAACGGGATCAGTGCAGCCAGCCCGAGGGCGTAGCCGCTGATGATCCACTCCAATGAGCCTGGCGCCACCTGCAGCTCATGCTGAATTGTCGGGAGGGCGACATTGACGATCGTGACGTCGAGCTGGATCAGGAAGCCGGCCAGACACAACGCCAGCAGCGCCATCCGGCGTCGTTGTCGGGCATCTAGGGTTGGCGCTGATTGGTTCGGGGTCATCACATCGTGCTCCTGTCACGTTCTCGCTCGTAGGCGTGTCACAGGCACTGACACCCCGCAACACGAGGACGTGACTGGATGGACTCTGCTGAACGGCTCAGCCGACACTTCGAAGAGAGTCGTCAACGGCTGACCGCACTGGCCTACCGGATCCTCGGCAACAGCGCGGATGCAGAAGACGCTGTCCAAGATGCCTGGGTACGCCTCAGCCGTCCCGGCGCAACAGACGTCGCCGTAGTGACCAACCTCGATGGATGGATGACGACCGTCGTCTCACGCACCTGTCTCAACAAACTCAGAGCACGAACCGCGCGACCCGAGAATCCAGCAGGTGCAGCCGGGCCTGAACTCCACGTGCACCCCGACCAGGCACTGAGCCCAGAGGATCAGGCTCTTCTCGCCGAGCAGGTCAGCCTGGCGCTCCACATCGTTCTACAAAGCCTGACACCACCCGAGCGCCTCACGTTTGTGCTGCACGACTCCTTCGGAATGCCGTTCAGCGAGATCGCCAACGTCCTCGGCAAGTCGACCGAAGCTACCCGCAAACTCGCCAGCCGCGCACGCCAACGAGTGCACGCCGTAGATCC
This sequence comes from Streptomyces sp. NPDC015032, assembly GCF_043080425.1. NCBI lineage: Bacteria > Bacillati > Actinomycetota > Actinomycetes > Kitasatosporales > Streptomycetaceae > Streptomyces > Streptomyces sp. NPDC015032. The sequence continues at coordinate 306,287 of NZ_JBIBVN010000004.1, forward strand.
CGCCGAGATTGAGACCAATCCCGCCAGCCAACGCAGCGTGGTCAACGCCTTCTTCGCAGCATCCCGGGACGGTGACATCGACGCGCTTCTCACTCTGCTGCACCCAGAGATCACCTTCCACGCCGACGGCGGAGCCACCCGGCCTGCCGCGTCCGCCACGATCCGCGGCCCAGAGAACGTGACACGACGCGCAGCGACATTCGCCATCCCGGACGCCACGTTCCAGCCCATCACGCTCAACGGCAACGCGGCCGTCATCGTCCGCAGTAACCACCGACCCGTCTCGATCATGGCTTTCGTGATCTCACACGGCCGAATCGCCCAGATCTACTCACTGCTCGACCGACCACGTATCGGGCAACTGATCAACGGCATCGGGTAGGCCCGCCAGCCCAGCGACAACGGAACTCCCCCAAAGCGCCCCTCGCTGAGCCGCTCAACCAATGTCTCGGGTCAGTACAGCAGTCACGTCATCCGCCGGACAGGCACCGGCGACCGAGCTCACAGGGGTTCCCATCTGACGCAGCGTCAGTTTCAATGGAATGCGTGATGGGACACGCAGGCATGGCCGCCACCGCCGTCCGGTACCTCAGGTCCGTCGGCGCCGCCACCACCGCAGGGCCGGCGCCGGTCGATCCGCTGCCTCGCCCGGATCTGCGGGCCGTCGCGGACGACGAGCGACTGCCGGTCGATCCGGCCGAATTCCGCCGCGTGCTGGGGCACTTCGCGAGCGGAGTCACCATCGTCACCGCACACGACCCGGACGACGAGCAGGGACCGGCGGGCTTCGCCTGCCAGTCGTTCGCCTCGCTCTCCCTGGACCCGCCGCTGGTCACGTTCATGGTCGCCCGTACGTCGACGACCTGGCCGCGCATCGCCCGCGCCGGGGCCTTCTGCGTCAATATCCTCGGCGCGGACCAGGGCACGCTGTGCCGGAACTTCGCGGTCAGCGGGGCCGACAAGTTCGCGGGAGTGGCGTACGAGGCGGCTCCCGCGACCGGGTCGCCGTTGCTGGACTCCGTACCGGCCTGGATCGACTGCCGCATCCAGGCCGTCCACACCGGCGGCGACCATCTGATCGTGGTCGGCCGGGTGGAGGCGCTGGGGGCGGCGGACGGGGGCGGGCCGCTGCTGTTCCACCGGGGCGTGTTCGGGCGGTTCGGGCCACTGGGCGGGTGAGCGGGCGCGCACCGGCGGCGGCGTCCCGGTCGTTTCCGGCCCGGACGGGTTCGTATGCGCGTACGATCGCCTGTCGGTCAGCGGCCGTGCGCCGCGCCTTCGACGCGTACCGAACCGGGGGATCTCATGCAGTGGGCAGCACGTCAGCGGTTCCACCACACTTCCGCGCTGATGCAGACCTGGGGCGCCGTGCTGCTGATCGTCGCCTGCGCCCTGTGGATCTGGCTGGGTTTCCTGCTGGCGGATGAGCAGGAGGTGTACTGCTACCACGTCTCGCGGTGCGAGGTGGTCACCGAGGTGCCGAAGCAGCTGACCGTCCTGGGGGCCTCCGTCCCCTTGTCCGTTCTCGGTACGGCGCTGCTCGTCGGCGGCAGTGTGCGCAGACAGACCAGCGCCCATGTCCTCCAGGTCATCGAGATGCAGAAGTCCGAGGAGCGCGCGCGGGCGAAGTAGCCAGGGCCGCCACGGCCCAGGCGCACCCCGCTCCCACCGCGTACCAGAGCAGATCGGGTGCGTTGAAGGTGGAGCCGAGCACCAGCCGCGCCACGGTGCTGTGCCGGGAAAGGTCCGCGGGCAGCCCGGTCAATTGCAGCAGCTCGACCGCCCAGCTGACCGCGAGCGCCGTCCCAGCTGCCGCTGCCGGGCGCGTGCGGGGCGCGACCAGGACCACCAGGGCGCAGATCAGCACCGTGTAGAGGGCGTCCCCGGCGTACTTGGCGACATCGCCGCCGGCCACCGCCCTGACACCGAGCCCGGCGGCAACGGTCAGCAGCGCCGCTCCCGCGGCCGCGACACGTGGCACCGCCACGACCGCCTCCCTCATCCGATCCGCTCCAGCCGCCGGATCGGCCGGGCCAGCAGCAGTGCCGTCACCACCAGCATATTGATCACCGCCCCGGCCAGCAGCACCTCCGGGGCGCCCACCCGGTCCGCGACCGGTCCGGCCAGCGCCCGGCCCGCCGCCAGCATCAGCAGCGAGCCCGCCACGTCGTACGCGCGCAGCCGGTTCAGTGCCTCGGGCGGCACATGGGTCTGGACCGTCGTCGACCACATCACCAGCCAGAACGCGAAGGCGGCACCGGCCATGAACTGCCCGGCCCCGAGTGCGGCCACCGGCATCCCCAGGCCCAGCACCACCAGGTTCACACAGACCGCAGTCAGCGCCAGGGCCCCCGCCGCGAGCGGGCGGCGCGGCCGACCGCATGAAGTACGTCACAGTGCCCCCCGTAGGCGGCGTCCGCCGTCGGAGCCCCGGCGTCGGCAACCCCCCGCCCCCGCCGACCGATCCGGGGCCTCCTCCCCCGGAGGCCGGGGGAGGAGGCCCCGCAGAGCGACTTAGCTCACCCTTCCCTGCCACCGCCTCCGCCTGATAGGCAGGTGGAGTTCCACCGGCACTTCGGAAGTTTCACCATGAACAAGGGAAATCCAGACAGCCTCATACCCTTCACCATCGATCTGACGTTCGAGGAAGCTCGGCGCCGGGTCGAGGTCGTGACCGCACTCGGGCCCGACTGGGACCCGGTCGCCGCCCTCCAGGGCGAGGACGAGGCGTACGCGCTCCTCTACTCGGGCCTGGACGCCGAACAGCAGCGCACCTACGACCAGCTCGTGGCGGCCGGCGTCCTTCCGGGAAGGGGACCGGGTCGTGCGACTGCCCATTGATCCGCAGGCGGACGCGGCCCGCCGCGCCTGGATGCCCTGCCCCGTCTGTGACGACGCCCGCCATTGCGAGAACTGCGCCGACCTCCGTACCTGCCGTGAGCACTGGCGCTATCTGATAGCCAACAACGGACCGGTCGTTCACCTCCAGTGCCCGCGGTGCACCCACCTGTGGTCCGTGAACACGCGGCCCGACGTCAGCCCGCGCGACAGCAGCGCCTTCGGCGACTGACGGTCCGGGAGGACGCCGGGCCCACAAGACCTTCGCAGGGACCGGATCACCAGCGGCCCGGAGCATCAGCGGCCCGGAACGCCCACGGCCCGGAACATCAGCGGCCTAGAACACCAGCACCCCCCGCGCCACCCGGCCGTGGTGCGCGTCGTCCGCCGCCTTGGCGAAGTCCTCCACCGGGTAGGTCTCGGTGACGAGTTCGTCCAGCAGCAGCCTGCCCTCCCGGTACAGCTCCGCGTAGAGCGCGATGTCCCGCTGCGGGCGCGAGGAGCCGTACCGGCAGCCCAGGATCGACTTGTCCAGGAACATCGACGAGACGAGAAACGACGCCTCGGCCGTCGCCGCGGGGACGCCCAGCAGGACCGCCTGACCGTGCCGGTCCAGCAGGTCGATCGCGGTACGGATCAGTTCCGTACGGCCCACGCACTCGAAGACGTGGTCGGCGCCGCTCGGCAGGATCTCCCGCACGGCCTGTGCCGACGTCAGGAAGTGCGTGGCGCCGAACTGCCGCGCCATCGCCTCCTTCGCCGGATTGGCGTCGACGGCGACGATCGTCAGGGCACCCGCGATCCGGGCACCCTGGATGACGTTGAGCCCGATGCCGCCGGTGCCGATCACCACGACGGAGTCGCCCCGGTCGACCTTCGCCCGGTTGAGTACGGCTCCGACTCCCGTCACCACCCCGCAGCCGATCAGGGCCGCCGAGGTGAGCGGCAGGTCCGCGGGGATCTTCACCGCCTGCACGGCCTTGACCAGGGTCCGTTCGGCGAAGGCCGAGTTCGACGCGAACTGGTACAGCGGCTCGCCCCGCCGCGAGAACGGCTGCCGCGGCATCCCGATCGCCTTGCGGCACATCGTCGGACGCCCCCGGTCGCACTGCGCGCACGCCCCGCAGCTGGCCAGCGTCGACAGCGACACGTGGTCGCCGGGCACCACATGGCCGACGCCCGCGCCGACCGCCTCCACCACGCCCGCGCCCTCGTGCCCGAGCACCACCGGCGACGGGAACGGAATCGTCCCGTCGATCACCGACAGGTCGCTGTGGCACAGCCCGGCCGCGGCCACCGCCACCAGCACCTCGCCGGGGCCCGGATCGCGTATCTCCAGATCGTCGACGATCTCGGTCCGCCGGCCGTCGAAGACGACGCCTCTCATCTCGGCTCCCTCGGTAGGCCGAGCACCCGCTCGGCGATGATGTTCCGCTGGATCTCGTCCGAGCCGCCGTAGATGGTGTCGGACCGGGTGAACAGGAACAGCCGCTGCGCCTCGTCGAGTTCGTACGGCGACCGCGCCGACCAGTCGTCCGGGCCGACGGCGCCCGCCGCGCCCCGGATCTCCACGGCCAGCTCGCCGAGGCGCTTGTGCCAGCCGCCCCAGAGCAGCTTCGCCACGCTGGGCGCGCCGGGGTCGTCCGTGCGGCCCAGGGTGCGCAGGGCGTTCCAGCGCATGGTCAGCAGCTCCGCCCACTGCCGCACGAGGCGTGCGCGCAGTACCGGGTCGGTGACGGCGCCGCCGTCGACGGCGGCGCGGACCACCCGGTCGAGCTCGGCGGCGAAGCCGATCTGCTGGACGAGCGTGGAGACGCCGCGCTCCAGGGCCAGCAGCCCCATGGCGACCGCCCAGCCGTTGCCCTCGCCGCCGACGCACTCCTCGGCGTGCGCCCCGTCGAAGAAGACCTCGTTGAACTCGCTGGTCCCCGACATCTGGCGGATCGGCCGCACCTCGATCCGGCCCGGCTGGTCCATCGGCACGAGCAGGAAGGACAGGCCGCGGTGGCGGCTGGAGCCGGGCTCCGTACGGGCCAGCACGAAGCACCAGTCGGCGTCCTTCGCCAGCGACGTCCAGATCTTCTGCCCGGTCACGCGGTGGCCGCCGCGGTCCGTGTCGGGTACGGCGGCCGTCCGCACCGCGGCGAGGTCCGACCCGGCGCCCGGCTCGCTGTATCCCTGGCACCACAGTTCCTCGCCGCGTGCGACAGCGGGCAGGAAACGACGCCGCTGCGCGTCGGTGCCGTGGGCGATCAGGGTCGGGGCCAGGAGGTTCTCGCCGATGTGGCCGACCCGGGCGGGGGCGCCGGCGCGGGCGTACTCCTCGGCCCAGACGACCTGCTGGGTGAGGCTTGCGCGGCGGTTGCCGTGGCCGGCGCCGTGGTCGCCCCAGCCGAGGCCGATCCAGCCGCCACGGCCCAGCTCCCGCTCCCAGGCACGGCCGCCCTCGGCGGCGCAGGGCTGCCCGAGGCGGGCCGCCAGCCAGGACCGGGCCTCCTGGCGGAAGGCGTCGTCCGCCGCGTCGAACGCGAAGTCCACGTCCACTCCTTGGGGTCGGGCGGAGATTCCCGCCCTTCGAGGGGCCCCGTGGCCTTGAGGCCGTCGGGGAGATGGCGGAGCGGGGTCCGGGGCGGTGCCCCGGTGGGAGGTCACGCGTTGGGCCTCGCCTTCGCCGCCGCGGCGGCGGCCATCTCCTCCAGCCGCGCCAGCATCGGCATCGGGTCCGTGCCCACCGTCCCCGGCAGGAAGTCCGCGATCCGCTCCGGGGTCCAGGCCCCCTCCGCGTACCCGGCCCGCAGCTCCCTCGGCTGGGCCCAGACCGCGATCTTCGGGCCGGCGATCGTGTACACCTGGCCGGTGATCTTTTCCTTGCGGGCCCGCTCGCTGAGCAGGTAGACGACGAGCGCCGCCACGTCCTCCGGCTCGCCGATCTCCTTGAGTTCCATGGGCACATTGGCGGACATCCGGGTGCGGGCGACAGGGGCGACGGCGTTCGCCGTGACGCCGTACTTGTGCAGGCCGAGCGCCGCGCTCCGTACCAGCGAGATGATCCCGCCCTTCGCGGCGCTGTAGTTCGCCTGGGCGACGCTGCCCTGATGGTTGCCGCTGGTGAAGCCGATCAGCGTGCCGCCGTCCTCCTGCTTCCGCATCACCGCCGACGCGGCCCTAAAGACCGTGAAGGTGCCCTTGAGATGGGTGGCGACCACCGGGTCCCACTCCTCCTCGGACATGTTGAAGAGCATCCGTTCCCGCAGGATCCCGGCCACGCACACGACCCCGTCGATCCGGCCGTACCGTGCGAGCGCCGTGTCCACGATCCGCTGCCCGCCCGCCATCGTGGAGATGTCGTCGGCCACGGCCACCGCCGTACCGCCCGCCGCCTCGATCTCCTTGACGACGGACTCGGCCACCTCGCTGCTCGGCTCACCGCCCCCGATGGACACGCCGTAGTCGTTCACGACGACTCTCGCCCCCTCGGCGGCCGCCGCGAGCGCGACCGCCCTCCCGATGCCGCGTCCGGCACCCGTCACGGCCACCACTTTGCCTGCCAAGAAGTTCCCCATGCCCGGCCCCTTCCCGCGGTTTCTGACGGACCGTTAGATTCTATGGGCCATCAGGTCCACGAGCACAAGCCCCGGGAGGCTCCATGTCACTGCCGGCCGAGTTCCACGACATCGCCGAGCGGGTGAACAACTGGGGCCGCTGGGGCGCCGACGACGAGATCGGCACACTCAACCTGATCACCGACGCGGTCGTACGGGAGGCGGCCGCCACCGTCCGCACCGGGCTGCGCGTGCCGCTCGCACTGCCCCTCCAGCAGGACGGCGTGCAGAGCGGGCTGATCCCCGGACGGATCAATCCGCTGCACACCATGGTCCAGATCAACCAGGAGCTCTTCGGCCCCGGCACCGTCGCCACCAGCGACGACACGGCGGTCCTGAGCCTCCAGACGGCCACCCACTGGGACGCCCTCACACACGCCTCGCACTCGGGGAAGATCTACAACGGCCGTCCGGCCGACACGATCACCGCCCACGGCGGAGCGCGGTTCAGCGGGATCGACAAGGCGCCGCACATCGTCTCGCGGGGGGTACTGCTCGATGTGGCCCGCGCCCACGGCGTGGACCGGCTGCCCGGCGACCACGCCGTCACCCCCGAGGACCTGGACGCGGCCGAGGAACTGGCGGGGGTCCGGGTCCGGGCCGGCGACATCGTGCTCGTACGGACGGGGCAGGTGCAGGTCCTCCTGGCGGGCGACAAGCACGCGTACGCCTATCCGTCACCCGGCCTCTCGGTCCGGACGCCCGAGTGGTTCCGTGCGCGCGATGTGGCGGCGGTCGCCAATGACACCCTGACCTTCGAGGTCTTCCCGCCCGAGATCGAGGATCTCTGGCTGGGGGTGCACGCACTGGACCTGGTCGAGATGGGCATGCTGCAGGGCCAGAACTGGAACCTGGAGACGTTGTCCACAGCCTGTGCGGAAGAGGGGCGCCACAGCTTCCTGCTCTCCGCGATGCCCGAGCCGTTCGTCGGCGCCACCGGCACCCCGGTCGCCCCCGTCGCCATCCTCTGAAGGCGCTCGGGCCGGTGCCGGAGCACGGTCCGGGCCGACTGCTTTAACCTTTATGCACGTGTTCTACGCACGATGTCTCAGGGCGCGCGGTGTCCTGTGCGGCTCACGGCCCGTGTCGCCCGCACCCGGTGCGTCGCGGACACCCTGGGGGCCGCGAACACCCTGCGTGACCGGGTGCACCGGCACGACCTGGAACAGCGGGGCGTCCCGGTCGACCTCGCACCAGATGCGCTTTCCCGCACCCTCCGGCTGCCAGCCCCAGCGGTCGGCGAGCCCGTCGACGAGCTCCAGGCCCCGGCCGCCGGTGTCCTCACCCGCCGCATGGCGCTGCTGCGGCGGGCGGCAGCTGGCGTCGGCCACCTCGACCCGTACGGTCCCGGCCGCCCCGGTCGAGCCGAACAACATGCGCAGGACGGCCGGACAACCGGTGTGGACCACCGCATTGGTGACCAGCTCCGAGATCAGCAGGATGAGCGTCTCGGCCAGCGGCTCGTCATCCCGTATCCCGGACCCGATCAGTCTCGACCGCGCCCATCTGCGGGCCCGCCCGACCTCCGCGGGATCCGGCCCGACCTCCAGCTGAACCTGAAGCACCTGCACCGCTCACACCATCCGAACCGGCGGACACATCGCCTCGCGCCTCCTCAGGGTCACGGAACGTGATTCCCTTACGAGCCAGCATGGTTGACGTACAGTCACCGCAACAAGCGCTTCGGGCATATTCCAGCGCGAAGGAGTACGCGTGGTGCATACTGTGCGACGCGCGCTGCGGGGAGTCGAACAAAGGCGCACCGGGACCGCGGGAGTTACCTCCCGGGCAGGCCCGGCGCTTCTGCGTGGAACGCGAGCAGGGCACCTCGTCCGGACCGGAGTCGCCGCATGGGCAACACCCGGATCACCCGGTTCCAGAACCTCTCGCATCCCACGGAGCGTACCCGAGCCCGGCACCGACTCCGTCACGTGACGAATCACACAAAGGACACAAGCCGGCATCGGAGTCGGCCGACTGCTCTGCGTAACTCCGCCGTGTGGGGCCTGGTCGCCCGCCCGTCACCTGCGCACCCCCCTCGCCCGCCCGCGGCCGGGCGGACGAAGCCTGCACGGAACCCGTCCGGAATCAGCACAGATCGGCCGCAAGGGTTTCCTCCGCCGTCGCCGCCGCCAGCCACTGCCCGGAGCGCAGCCAGGCCCGCTTGAGGTGCAGATGGACGTCTGCTTCCCAGGTGAAGCCCATGCCGCCGTGCACCTGGAGGCAGTCGCGCGCGTTGCGGACCGCCGCGTCGTCGGCGAGCAGTTTGGCGCCCGCGATCTCGGCCGGGTCCGCGGTGACGGCCGCCGCGTAGACGGCGCTGCGGGCCAGTTCGGTGCGGACCAGCATCCCGGCGCACAGATGTTTGACCGCCTGGAAGGACCCGATCGGCGAACCGAACTGTTCCCGCGCACAGGCGTGTTGGACGGCCATGTCCGTCGTACGGGCGGCGCTGCCGAGCTGTTCGGCGGCGGCGAGCAGGGCCCCCTCCTCGCGCGGCCGCGCCCCGTCGGGCAGCCGCTCGGCGGGCCCGGCGGGGACCGTGACCCGCCACAGGGGGGTGAACGGGTCGAGCGACCGTACGGGCTCGGCGGCCTCCCGGATCCGTACGGCATCCCGCAGCATCCCGCCGGCCGGGCCCCCTGCGTCCGCCGCCCCGGACCCCGCGTCCCCCGGTCCGAGCACGAGCAGTCCGTCGGCGTCGCCCAGGTGACCCACCGGCTTCCCGGCGTCCAGCACGGCGATCACCGCCCGGCCCTCCGCCGCCCCCTTCACCGCACCGGCGGCGAGGTGGGTGGCGATCAGCGGTCCCGGCAGCAGCGACCGCCCCACCTCCTCGAAGAGGAGGACCGACTCGGGCAGGCCGAGCCCGGCACCGCCCTTCGCCTCCGGCAGCCGCAGCGCGAAGAGCCCGGCCTCGCCGAGCTCCCGCCACAGGGCCCGGTCGATGCCCGTACCGCCGTCGAGATTCGCCCGCATCCGGTCCCTGCCGAAGCGTCCGGCGAGGAGTTCGCGCATCCCCGCCTTCAGGGCCCGCTGGTCGTCCGAGAGCTGGAAGTCCATGGCTGCGTCAGCGCCCCTTCGGCAGGCCGAGGATCCGCTCGGCGACGATGTTCCGCTGGATCTGCGAGGTGCCCGCGGCGATGGTGTACGAGAGCGAGGAGAGCCGGTCCAGGACCCACTCCCGGTCCAGATCACCGCTGTCCGCGCCGAGCACCTCGGCGGCCGCCTCGTACAGCTCCTGGCGGGCCTGCGAGTAGCGCAGCTTGAAGACCGAGCCGCCGGTGCCCGGGACGCCCCCGGTGTGCTGTGCCTCGCTGACGTTCCACTGGGTGAGCCGCCACAGCGCCCGGAACTCGGCGTTGAGCCTGCCCAGCCGGCGGCGCAGGACCGGGTCGTCCCAGCGGCCGTTCGTCCGCGCCTCGGCGGCCAGGGCGGACAGCGTGCGGCGGCAGGCGACGACCTCGCCGACGAACGCCGTACCGCGCTCGAAGGAGAGGGTGACCATGGTGACCCGCCAGCCGTCGTTCTCCGCGCCGACGCGGTGGGAGACCGGCACCCGCACCTCGTCGAGGAACATCTCGGCGAACTCGGTGGACCCGGCGAGGGTGCGCAGCGGGCGGACGGTGACGCCGGGGGCGTCCATCTCCATCGCGAGCCAGCTGATGCCGCGGTGCCTGGGCGCCGCCGGGTCGGTGCGGACCAGGAGTTCGCACCAGTCGGCGACCTCCGCGTGCGAGGTCCAGATCTTCTGCCCGCTCACCACGTAGTGGTCGCCGTCGCGCACCGCCCGGGTCCGCAGCGAGGCCAGGTCCGATCCGGCGTCGGGCTCGCTGAACCCCTGGCACCAGACCTCGTCGCCGCGCAGCACCGGCGGCAGCCAGCGTGCCCGCTGTCCGGCCGTGCCCTCGGCCGCGATCGTCGGCCCGGCGTGCAGCAGCCCGACGAAGTTCGCGCCGACGTACGGGGCGCCGGCCCGCTCCGTCTCCTCCAGGAAGATCAGATGCTGGGTCGGGGTGGCGCCCCGCCCGCCCGCGTCGGCGGGCCAGTGCAGGCCCGCGTACCCCGCGTCGTACAGCATCCGCTGCCAGGCGGTGTCGTACGCGCGCCGCCCCGGCCAGTCGTCGGGGCGGGGTTTCGCGGGCAGTGCGGGGAGCGCGGCGGCCAGCCACTCGCGCAGCCGTGCCCGGAACGCTTCTTCTTCCTCCGTGTACGCGAGGTCCACCGGACTCCTACTTGTCGAGGTCGAGGCCGAGCATCCGGATCGCGTTTCCGCGCATCAGTTTGTAGACGGTCTCGTCGTCCAGTCCCTTGACATGGTCGAGCGCGACCTCTTTGGTGTGCGGGAAGGTCGAGTCGACGTGCGGGTAGTCGGTCTCGAAGGTGGCGTTGTCCCGTCCGACGACGTCGAGCGAGGCGACCCCGTGCTTGTCGCGGAAGAAGCAGCAGAAGATCTGCCGGTAGTAGTACGTGGACGGCGGCTCGGGGATCAGGTCGCGCACCCCGCCCCAGGCCCGGTGCTCCTCCCACACGTCGTCGGCGCGTTCCAGGGCGTACGGGATCCAGCCCATCTGGCCCTCGCTGTAGGCGAGCTTCAGCCGGGGGTACTTGACCAGGACACCGCTGAACAGGAAGTCCATCATCGAGGCCATGGCGTTGTTGAACGAGAGGCTGGCCTGTACGGCGGGCGGGGCGTCCGGCGAGGCCGCGGGCATCTGCGAGCTGGACCCGATGTGCATGTTGACGACCGTGCCGGTCTCCTGGCAGGCCGCGAAGAACGGGTCCCAGTAGCCGGTGTGGATCGACGGCAGGCCGAGGTGGGTGGGGATCTCGGAGAAGGTCACCGCGCGCACCCCGCGTGCCGCGTTCCGCTCGATCTCCGCCACCGCCAGGCCGATGTCCCAGAGCGGGATGATGCAGAGCGGGATGAGCCGGCCGCCGCTGTCGCCGCACCACTCCTCCACCATCCAGTCGTTGTAGGCACGGACACAGGCCATCGCTACTTCCTTGTCCCGCGCCTCGGCGAAGGTCTGCCCGCAGAAGCGCGGGAAGGTGGGGAAGCAGAGGCTCGCCTCGACATGGTTGAGGTCCATGTCCTTGAGGCGCTCGGCCGGGTTCCAGCAGCCGGGCCGCATCTCGGCCCGGGTGATTCCCTCCAGCGTCATGTCGTCGCGGTCGAAGCCGACGGCGGCGATGTTCCGCTTGTACGGGAACTTCAGGTCCTCGTAGATCCACCAGTCGGTGGGCGGCCCGTCGGGGTCCATCGTGATGACGTACTTGCCCCCCGTGTACGCCAGCTCCCCGATGCCCGCGGTGAGCGGCTGCGGGCCGCGTTCGCGGTACTTGGCAGGCAGCCAGGTCGAGAAGAGGTGCGGCGGCTCGATCACATGGTCGTCGACGCTGACGATCCGAGGCAGTTCCGTCATGGTGTCCCCTTCGGCGCGCACTGCATGTATCTGATGGTTCGTCAGATTCAGTTTCGCACCCAGGCTAGCCCCGCACCCCTGGACCGACAAGGCGCGGCGCCCTACGCTCTCCGCACTATCTGACTATCCGTCAGCTGTGAGGGGTTCGCCGTGAACGAGACCGCACACGCGCTGAGCGCATCGGGCACCTTCTGGGAGCTCGTCGAGGGCCGGGCCGCCCTGACGCCGGACCGTCCGTTCCTGATCCAGGACGACCGCACGCTGACCTTCGGCGAACTGCGCGTCCGGGGCGAGCGGGTGGCGGCCGGGCTGTGGGAGATGGGCGTGCGTCCGAGCGGCGTCGTCGCCTGGCAGCTGCCGACCCGGATCGAGACGGTGCTGCTGTCGTTCGCGCTGACCCGGATCGGGGCCGTGCAGTCGCCCGTCATCCCGTTCTACCGGGACCGCGAGGCGGGGTTCGCGCTGCGCGGGTCGAAGGCCGGCTTCTTCGCCGTGCCGGGCACCTGGCGCGGCTTCGACCACACGGCGATGGCACACCGGCTGGCGGCGGCCGAGGAGCATCCGCCGCTGGTCTTCGAGGCGTACGGGTCGCTGCCGGACGGCGATCCGTCCGTGCTGCCGCCGCCGCCCGCCGACGGGACGGCGGTGCGCTGGATCTACTGGACCTCGGGCACCACCTCCGACCCGAAGGGGGTCCTCCACACCGACCGCAGCCTGATCGCGGGCGGCTCCTGCCTGGCCCACGCGCTGCGGCTGTCGGCGCACGACATCGGTTCGGTGGCCTTCCCGTTCGCCCATGTCGGCGGGCCGGACTACGCGGTGATGCTGCTGCTGTACGGGTTCCCCGCGGTCCTGTTCGAGCACTTCGCCCTGCCGGACGCGCTGGCGGACTACCGGCGTCACGGGGTGACGGTCGCGGGCGGTTCCACGGCGTTCTACTCGATGTTCCTGACCGAGCAGCGCCGGAACCCCGGCCGGAGGCTGATCCCCACCCTGCGGCTGCTGGCAGGCGGCGGGGCGCCCAAGCCGCCGGAGATCTACCACGCGGTGGTCCGGGAGATGGGCGTCCAGCTCACCCACGGGTACGGCATGACCGAGGTCCCCATGATCACCATGGGCGCCCCCGACGACACGGTGGAACACCTCGCCGGGACGGAGGGGCGCCCGCCCGCGGGGATGGAGATACGGATCACCGACGAGGACGGCGAGCCACTGCCCCACGGCACCGACGGCGAGGTGCGGCTGCGCGGCGAGGCCGTCTGCGAGGGCTATCTGGACCCGGTGGCGTCGGCGGCGGCCTTCGACGCGGACGGGTTCCTGATCACCGGCGATGTCGGCCGTGTCGAGGCGAGCGGACACCTGGTGCTCACCGGGCGGCTGAAGGACATCATCATCCGCAAGGGCGAGAACATCTCCGCCAAGGAGATAGAGGACCTCCTGCACGGGCACCCGGGAGTCGGCGACGCGGCGGTGATCGGGCTCCCGGACCCGGAGCGCGGCGAGCTCGTCTGCGCGGTCGTGGAGCAGCCGGCGGGCGCCGCGCCGCTGACGCTGCCGGAGGTCACGGGGTATCTGCGGGCCGAGGGACTCTCCGTGCACAAGCTGCCGGAGCGGCTGGAGGTGGTGGCGGCGCTCCCCCGCAACGAGGCACTGCGGAAGGTGCTGAAGTACCGGTTGCGGGAGCGGTTCTCCTGACCGGGGGCCGGGGGGCCGGGGGCCGGGGGCGTCCGGGCGGCCGGGGGCCGGGAGCGGCCGGGCGGCCGGGAGCCGGGCGTCCGGGAGCGGCCGGGCGGCCGGGAGCCGGGCGTCCGGGAGCCGGGCATCCGGGAGCCGTGGGGCGCGTGACGCAGCCCCTCGCCGGACTGGCAGAATCCGCCGTCATGACCGACACGGTGCACCGCCCGCTCCTCCGTTTCCGGCGCGCCGGGGAGAGCGACGTGGACGAGCTGGTACGTCTGCGGGACGAAGCCGCGCGCTGGCAGGCCGACCGGGGCATCGACCAGTGGCTGCCGGGCGAGCTCGGGCGGTCGCACTTCCTGGCCCGCCTCGACCACTGCGAGACGTGGCTGGCCACCTCGGGCGCGGATGCGCGGACCGTCGGCGCCTGGGAGGTGTGGTGGGAGGATCCGGCGGCCTGGGGTGCGCAACCGCCGGTCGCCGGTTACGTCCACCGGCTGGTGACCGACCGGACGGCCGCACCGGCCGGCGCCGGACGCCTCCTGCTGGCCGAGGCCGAACGGCGGATCGTTTCCTCCGGCCGGGACCTCTGCCGCCTGGACTGCCTGGCGGACAACCCGCGCCTGCGCGAGTACTACGAGGACGCGGGCTACACGGTCACGGGGACGCGCCCCGCCAAGGACGGCGACGGCGGCCGGACGTACGGCGTCACCCTGCTGGAGAAGCGCCTGCGCACGGCGTGAACCGAGGTCGCAGCGGGCCGTCGTAGCGAATTCGGTGAGCAGACGGGCCGCGGCGGCACTGGCAACCCGGTCTTCGTCCTCACTCGCACCACTCGCGTCACCCGCGTCACCCGCGCTCACGCCGGGAGCGGCTGGGCCTCGTCGTCGACGGCCGTGTACCGGTCGGGGTAGACGTCGAAGAGACGGCGTACGCCGAGGGCGGCGAGCACCCGGTTGACGTGGGAGCCCTCCACCGCGCCCCGGGCCGGGAGGATCAGCCGCAGCCGGCCCCCGCAGGAGCGCATCAGACGTCGGGCGGCGATCAGTACGCCGACACCGCTGGAATCGCAGAACAGGACCTCGGAGAGGTCGAGCACCACGTCGTGACGGCCGACGGCGACCGCCTCGTGGACGCAATGGCGGACGGCGGGCGACGACACCAGATCCAGTTCGCCGCGTATCCGCAGCACCGTCCAATCGCCCTGCACGGTCTCGGCCACTTTCAGTGGCGTCCGGGAGCGTTCCTGGGTGAGCCGGGGGGCGTGGGTGGTCGCAGCCGGTGGGTGGTTTCCACGAGGACAAGGATTCCTCACGCGACTGAGCCTCTCGTTCCGGGGATTCCGACGATCCGGAAGTTTCCGTTCCTTCTCGCGGCTGCCCCAGCCGCAGACCCATGAAACACCGGACCGCTCGACAACACACAGCCGGGTTCGGGCCGAAATGATCACTTCGGGTCCGATTCCGCCCTCCGTGACTGACGCGTTCCTTATCATCCCGGGCCTTCTCAGGGGCGTACTTGCCACAAAAGGCGCTCATGCTCAGCGCCGCCGACTACATTCGACGTGACGAGGGGAACAGGGCTGGGGGTCGCATGGCGAGAAACGCACCACCCCGCTGGGACCGCAAGATGCAGCAGCGGCTGGCACGCGGTGAGGCGGCTGCTCTCGGCGAGCTCTACGACCGGTTCGCCTCGCTCGTGCACAGCCAGGCCCACCGGATGCTCGACGACGAGACCGCCGCCGACCTGGTCACTCGCGAGGTTTTCGGTTACGTGTGGGAGAACCCGGACGCGTACGACCCGAAGCAGGGCTCGATGCGCTCCTGGGTGGCCCGGCTCACGCACCGCCAGTCCGTGCGGCGGCTGCGCGAGGAGGCGGACGGCCTCCGGAACGGCACGGGCGGTGCGGACGGGACACACGGGGAGTCCGGGGAGTCCGGGGAGCCCGGGGCCGTCTCCCCGGCCGATCTGGAGGAGCGGGTGCGCCGGGCCACGGCCGCCGCCCGCGCCGACTACATCGTCGCCGCCATGCCCGCCCCGTTGCGGGCCGCGCTGGAGCTCGCGTACGTCCAGCGCCGGGACTACCGGCAGACCGCGGCCGACCTCGGGGTCACCGAGGACGAGGCCCGCCGTCGGCTGCGGCTCGGTCTCCAGCTGCTCTCCACCGCGCACACCCGCCCGCTGGAAGGGTCGTCGCCGCACGGATACGGACGGCCCTTGTGACCGGTGACGACGACACCAACGGGCGCGGGGACGGCGGACACGGCGACGAGGTGCAGGGCGCACCGCGCATACCGGGACCGCGGGCCGCCGCGGACAACTTCGACCTCGACGCCGTACCCCTGCCGCCGCCCGTGCCCCCGGCCCCGGCCCCGCCCGAGGTACCGCGGCCGGCCTCGCGACCGACGACACGGGAACCGGAATCCGCCGTGGCACCACCGGACCCATCCGACCCGCCCGCCGCACCGGCCCTGGTGCTCCCCCACCGCGTCCTCAAGGCCCTCCTCGGTGCCTGGGCGCTGGCCGCGTGCTCGGCGGAGGAGACCGAGGCCGTCGAGGCGCATCTGACCGAGTGCGCCGCCTGCGCCGACGAGGCCCTGCGGCTGCGCGACGCGGTCGGCCTGCTCCAGACCGACCGCAGCCTGGACCTCGATCCGACGCTGCGTTCCCGGGTGATCGACACCTGTCTGAGCCGCCGCCCGGCCAAGATCCCGGTGCCGGACTGGGCCGCGCCGTACGACGCGGAGACCGCCCGGCTCGACGCGCTGCTGCGCGACATCGGCAGCTCGGAGTGGCACGCCCCCTTGCGGCTGAAGTGGTTCGAGGGCGAGCAGGAGGTCAGCCGCAGGACGACGGTCGCGGGGGTCATCGGCCATCTCATGGCCGTCGACGGACTGGTCGCCGCCGCCCTCGGCCTCGACGTACCGCTCGGCGACGGCACCACGGGCCGGGGCGACGACTGGCCGCTCCTGCCCGCCGCGCGGACGGAGAAGTACTGGTCCGCGACCCGTCGGCCGCCCACCCGCGCGATCCGTGAGCCGTGGCGCGAGCAAAGCCACACCCTCATCCGTACGGTGTCCTTCGCCGGCCGTGGAGTCGCCGAACTCTCCGTCTCGTACGGCGACTTCGCTCTTCCGATGCACGACGCCCTGCTGGACCGGGCCTTCGAGTGCTGGGTGCACGGCGGTGACATCGCCGATGCGGTGGACTATCCGTACGAGGCTCCGTCCGCCGCCCACCTCAACCGGATGGTCGACCTGGCGGCCCGGCTCATCCCGGCCACCCTCGCCGAACGCCGCAGATCGGGGCTGGCCGGGCCGGCGCGCCATCTGGTGACGGCCGGTTCACCGGGCCGTTCGCTGCACCTGGAGATCGAGGGCACGGGCGGCGGCGACTGGTACATCCCGCTGGACTCCCCCGCCGCGCGCGGC
Organism: Streptomyces sp. NPDC015032; assembly: GCF_043080425.1. Classification (NCBI taxonomy): domain Bacteria; kingdom Bacillati; phylum Actinomycetota; class Actinomycetes; order Kitasatosporales; family Streptomycetaceae; genus Streptomyces; species Streptomyces sp. NPDC015032. The sequence continues at coordinate 323,261 of NZ_JBIBVN010000004.1, forward strand.
TCGGCCGCGCACACGGTGGCGCAGGTCGCACTGGACGGCGTCGAGTTCTGCCGGCTGGTGGCCGGGCACCTGCCTCCGGTGGAAGCGGCGGCAGGTCAGGAGGGCGACCGCGAGGCGATCCGCGACGTGCTGTTCGCGGCGGCCTCCCTGAGCCGGCTGTAGCAGCGGGGCCCGGCTCCCCGACAGGCTCTCAGGCGAAGATCACCGTGCGGCGGCCGTTGAGCAGGATGCGGCGCTCCGCGTGCCACTTCACCGCCCGCGCCAGCGCCTGGCACTCCACATCGCGGCCGATGGCGACCAGCTGGTCCGGTGTGACGCCGTGGCCCACCCGCTCGACCTCCTGCTCGATGATCGGCCCCTCGTCGAGGTCGGCCGTCACATAGTGCGCCGTCGCACCGATCAGCTTCACCCCACGGGCGTGCGCCTGGTGGTACGGCTTCGCGCCCTTGAAGCTCGGCAGGAAGGAGTGGTGGATGTTGATGATCCGGCCGCTCAGCTGCTTGCACAGATCGTCGGAGAGGACCTGCATGTAGCGGGCGAGGACGACCAGCTCGACCTTCTCCTCGCGGACCAGCTCCAGCAGCTCCGCCTCAGCGGCGGCCTTGTTCTCCTTGGCCACCGGAATGTGCCGGAAGGGGATGTCGTACGAGGCGACGAGCTCGGCGAAGTCCGTGTGGTTGGAGACGACGGCGGCGATCTCGATCGGCAGTGCCCCGATCCGGGAGCGGAACAGCAGGTCGTTGAGGCAGTGGCCGAACTTGCTGACCATCAGCACGACCCGCATCCGCTCCGAGGAGCGGTGGATCTGCCACTCCATCCGGAAGGAGTCGCCGACCGCGGCGAAGCTGGCCCGCAGTTTCTCCACGGTCACCGGGCTGTCCGCCGAGAAGTGGACCCGCATGAAGAACAGGCCCGTGTCGTGGTCGCCGAACTGCTGGCTGTCCTCGATGTTGCAGCCGGTCATGAAGAGATAGCTCGACACGGCATGCACGATGCCCTTTTTGTCCGGGCAGGAGAGGGTGAGGACGTACTGCCCCGGTGCGGTCTCGGCAGGCTGCGGCGCGGTCATCCCCGTAGCGTGCCACATCGGGCCGCTGTCAGGCCGAACTGGTCAGGATGCGGAGCACGTCGAGGGAGCGCGGCGGGGTGTCCGGATCCTCGCCGTCGTTGGCGGCGAGCAGCACATGGGCCTCGCGTGCGGCCCGCACGGCCTCCGGCCAGCCGTGGTGCTCCAGATACGCCGAGACGGGCGCGTCCGCGCCGACCTGGTGCATGATGCGCAGCACCCGCAGCACGGCGACATCGACGAGAGCGGACTCGTTGGAGTCACGGAAGATCGTCCCGACGTACTTCTCGGCGGACCAGTTGTCCAGCCAGGTGTCCTCGACCAGGCGGTACACGGCGTCGGTGACGTCGCCGTACCCTTCCCGGCCGGCCAGCCAGCACTCGTGGTGGAAGACGGGGTCGGAGAGCATGTGCAGCGCCGAGCGCACGTTGCTGCGCCAGCGCCACCAAGGCATGTCATTCAGCGGCATGCCGCCCATGGTGGAGGAGCGACGGCCGCGACGGGAAGTGTTCTCCGAACCTTGCTGCACGGTTGTCGATCGTACGTTCCCTTTTCGGCCGCCCGCACCGGCCCCCGTAATTCACCCGGATGTCACCGAGCGTTGCGTGGAGCACACAGCGGTGTTACCCCGCGGGCGGAAATGTTCGTGTCCATGACCGGACGGCGACGCCCCACCTCCCCCCGCCCCTACGCGTTCCTCACGAGTACGGCGGCGGTCGGGGCATTGCTGGTCACGGGCTGCGGTGCACTCCCTGGAGCCCCGGGGAACTCCAGGGAGCCGCTCACCGTGGTGACGTGGGCCCCCGGCGGCGAGGCGACACCGGACACCGTCAATACGGCGGACAGGTCGGGCATGACCGCCATGGCGCGTACGTACGCCCGCTGGGTCAACGCCGACGGCGGGCTCGACGGTCACGAACTGCGCGTCGTCACCTGTGACGAGGCGGACACCTCGGCCGGCGCGGGGAACTGTGCCCGGCTGGCCGTCAAGGAGAAGGCGGTCGCGGTCGTCGGCTCGTACAGCCGGCACGGATCGTCGTTCATGCCGCCGCTGGAGAACGCCGGAATCCCCTACATCGGCGGCTACGGAGCCTCCGACGAGGAGTTCGACAGCTACACCTCCTACCCCGTCAACGGCGGCCAGGCGGCGCTCCTCGCGGGCAACGCCCGCCAGCTCGCCCGCACCTGCGAGCGGGTGTCCGTGGTACGGCCCGACACCCTGGCCGGCGACGGCCAGGCCTGGCTCCTCGACACCGGTCTGACCGACGCCGGCCGGCCCGGACCCGCCGACATCCGGGCGGCGGAGTCGGCGACCTCGTACGACGAGGCCGCCGGGCGGGCGCTCGACGCGGCGGGGACGCGCGACGGCTGTGTGACGGCCGTGCTCGGGGACCGTACGGGGACGTTCTTCGACTCCTTCCGGCGGCTCGGACCGACGTCCGGGAACGTGCGGATCTCGTCCGTCCTCGGCAGCGTCGGACAGCCGCTGATCGACAGCACCGGCGGCCGGAACAGCCCGTTCGAGGGGGCGTACCTCACCGGCTGGTACCCGGACTCGGGCGACGCCCGCTGGGACCCGATGCGGAAGGTGATCCGCAAGTACGCCTTCGGCGACAACCGGATCGATCCGGACGACACCGGCGTCCAGACCACATGGATCGCGTACACCGTGCTGAACGAGCTGGTGAAGGCGGTCGACGCCCCGCAGATCACCGCCAGGAAACTCGCCTCCGCCCTCAACCACGGCACCCCGGCCGACACCGGCGGTCTCACGCCGGTGCTGCGCTGGCGGTTCAAGGACATGCTCGGCTCGTCCGCGTACCCGCGCGTCGTCAACACCGAGGTGACGTTCCAGGTGGTGCGGAACGGGCGGCTCGTCGCGGACAGGAAGGGCTTCGTGGACGTCGCGAAGACGCTGTCGGACGCGAGCGCGAAGGGCTGAGGCACCAAAGGCCCCGCCCTCCGGCCGCCGCTCCCCGGTCACCGGTCACCGGTCGCCGCTCCCCGGTCACCGGTCACGGGTCACCGGAGGGGCCCGGCCCTCAGAGCTGGGTCGCCGCCCGCTGGGTCAGCCCGTACTTCGAGGCGATCGCGTTCCACAGCCCCGACGCCTCCTGCTTCGCCTTGCTCGCCTCACCGCTCTGCACGGTGGCCTGCTGCATCTCGTTGGTCGTCCGGGCCTTGCCGTGCTTGCAGACCTTCTTGCCGTGCTTGGCCTGGCCGGCCCACGCGGCGTAGTGCTCGTCGGCGGCGGCGGACGCCTGCCAGCCCTTGGTGAGGGAGGCGGTGAGCCGTTCGTGGTCCGGCAGCTGGTCGACGCTCAGCTCCTGGAGCCGGGTCACCAGATCACGGCGCTGCTGGGCGGCGCCCTTCAGATCGGTCACGGCCTGGTCCAGATCCTGGCAGTTCTTGGTCTTCCCGACGGCCCCGATGACCGCGGCACGGCTGTTGTTGCTGTCCGCCAGCAACTTGTCGAGCGCTTCGGCCTGCAGCTTCACCGGATCGGCCGCGGCCTGCGTGGGGGTCTGGTCGCCGGGTGTACTCGCGGCCGCCACCGGCTGCTTGTCGTCCTTGCTGTGGTCGTCGCCGCCGCCGCTCAGCAGCGCACCCGCACCGAGGCCGACGACCGCGCAGCCGGCGACGACCGCCGCGATGAGTGTGACGTGTGGCCTCTTGCGCTTCTGGGCCCGGCCCTGGGGCTGGTCGTCCATGGGCTGATACGACGACTGCGGGGCCTGCGGGGCCTGCGGAGGCCGAGGGGCCCCCTGGTGCTGCGGTCCGGGGGCGAACTGGGGCATCTGCTGGGTGGCGCCCGAGGGCTCCTCGCTGCGGAACAGGTTGTCGAACTCGGCGGGCGGCTGCCGGTCGCCGGGGGCCCCGGGCCTGATGTCGTACGGGGCGCCACCGGGGACGGGCGGGATGTACTGGGTCGCTTCGGCGTCGCCCCCGTGCGCGGGCGGCTGCTGCGGCTGGTGGTACGCCTGTGTCTGCGGCTGCGGCTCCGGTGCTCCGTGGCCGAGGAACTGGGTGGCCCCGGCGGGAACCTCCGGCGGCAACCCGCCCGGCGCGGGTCCGGCGGGCACCGGTGCGATGTACTGCGTGGCCTCCGCGTCCCCGCCCATGCTCATGCCGGGCACGGCCTCGGGCGGCAACGGCTGCGCGTACGGCTGCTGGGGCTGCTGGAACTGCTGGGGATGCTGGGGCTGTACGGGAGGCAGCGGCTGGGCCTGGGGCTGTCCGTACCCCTGCGCCGGCTGCCCCTGCCCGTACTGATGACCACCCTGCCCATACGCCCCCTGCCCCGGGGCGTGCGCCGGTGGCTGCGAGGAGGGGTCCTGGTGCGCCGCCTGCGGCCCCCAGGGCTGCCCCCACGGCTGGCCGCCCGCCGGGGCGGCCTGATCCGCGGGCCCCCCGGGTATCCAGGGCTCACCGCCACCCGCGGGCAGCACGACACCTTCGTGCGCGGGCCGTACAGCAGGGAGTTGCTGCTCGTCACCCTGTCCGCTCTGCGTCACCGGGACTCCTACGTGTAAACCTACGGAATCGTCGACTCACGCTATCGGGTGGTCCCCGCCGTCCGCCAAGCGCGTGTTGCCACTCACCACCCCTTCACACGAGGTGTAACATCGAGCGCCCCCGAGACGCTGTTACGGGGGCGCCTCGGACACGATGCCCCGGGCTCTCCCATCAGGGACTCTCCCATCAGGGACTCTCCCGTCAGGCCGCCTGGAGTTCCAGCCGCGCCCCGAACTCCCGCACCGCCGTCTCGTCCCCGTAGGGCACCAGCCGCTGCTGCAGGTCCTCCAGGTACTCCACACCCCGGCTGGAGCGCACCGACCCCAGCAGCTCCATCGCCCGCGTGCCCGTGTGGCAGGCCTGCTCCACCTCGCGCAGCTGGACCTGGGCCGTGGCGAGGAGGACCAGACCGATGCCGCGGCGGCGGGCCCGGGACTCCGGGTGGCCGTCCAGGGACTCCTTCGCCCGGCGGGCCGCCGCCTCCGCCTGGCCGAGATCGCGATGGCAGTGCGCCAGCTCGTCGGCGAGGTACGCGTGGTCGAAGTGGGCGATCCAGTCGGGATCGTCCCCGGTGTCCGGATCGGCGTGCTCCATGGCGGCCAGCGCCCGGCCCGTCACCGCCTGGCAGGTGCGGGCGTCGCCGAGCAGGGCGTGCCCACGGGCCTCCGCCGCGTAGAACATCGCCTCCGCCCTCGGGGTGATCCGCCCGCGCGCACCTTCCTGCGCGGCCCGCGCCAGCTGGGCGATCTCGCGCGGGTTGCCCAGCTGCGCGGCGAGATGGCTCATCGACGCGGCCAGGACGTAACCCCCGTACGCCCGGTCGCCCGCCGCCTGGGCCAGGCGCAGCGCCTGGATGTAGTAGCGCTGGGCGAGGCCCGGCTGGCCCGTGTCGACCGCCATGTACCCGGCGAGTTCGGTGAGCCGGGCGACCGCCGCGAAGAGCTGCCGGCCGACCGGTTCACGGTACGCCCCCGAGAGCAGCCCGGAGACCACGCTGTTCAGGTAGTGCACCAGGACCGGCCGCACATGTCCGCTGCCGAACCGGTGGTCGAGGTCGACGAGCGCGGTCGTCATCGCCCGTACCGCCGCCACGTCCGACATCCCGACGCGGGCTCCGGCGGACCGTGCCACCTGCGGGTCGGCGCCGGTGATCAGCCAGTCGCGGCTGGGTTCGACCAGCGCCGAGGAGGCGACCGTCGAACCGGACAGGAAGTCGCGGCGGCCGACGTCGCTGCGCCACAGCTCGCAGACCTGCTCGATCGCACCGGTCACGGTCGGGGCGAACTGCAGGCCGACGCCGGACGACAGATTCTTGCCGTTGGCCATGCCGATCTCGTCGATCGTGACCGTACGGCCGAGCTTGCGGCCGAGCGCCTCGGCGATGATTCCCGGTGCCCTGCCGCGTGGTTGCTGTCCACGCAGCCAACGGGCCACGGAGGTCTTGTCGTACCGCAGATCGAGCCCGCGTTCCGCGCCGACCATGTTGACGCGCCGGGCGAGGCCGGCGTTGGAGCATCCGGCTTCCTGAATGAGCGCCTGGAGCCGTTCGTTCGGCTGGCGGGCGACGAGAGGCCTGGCTGCCATGTTTCCCCCTGAGGCCGCAGTGATCGATGAGCGGATCACTGCCCGGCAATTCCACGGAAAATGCGCACATTCATCGTGATCGTCACGTCCGTCGTGTTCGTTGTCATTCATGTCGGCATATGACAGAGGCCGACCGTTCCGGAGGTGCCCGTAACTGGCTACCCGCCCTGCCGGGCGCCGCCTCGCGCGCGCCCCCACCCATGCATCCATGCGCCCCGCATGCCGGACCGGTACGCCGTGACCGGGCCCGCCGCGCCCGTAACCCCGGGTGGTGGCGGAAGTTGTGCTGGGCGTGGAAGAGCCCATCGGAGTCGAAGAGCGCATCGGGGTCGGGACAGCCGCGCAGGTCCCCCAGCAGCGGGGCGAGCAACTGCTCGACGCCGCGGTGCGGTACGCGGAGGAGCGGCACTGGGACGTATGCCCCGGCACCTGGCTGGAGGCCGCCGAGGGCACCGAGCGATGTTCGTGCGAGGACGCCGGCTGCGCCTCCCCCGGCGCCCATCCCGCCGCCCCCGACTGGGCGGACCGGGCGACCGGCAGTGGTGCCGCGGCCCGCCGGTTGTGGTCCGCACAGCCGGGGGCGTCGATCCTGCTGCCGACCGGCCGCGCCTTCGACGCGATCGACGTACCGGAGTCCGCCGGGTTCCTGGCACTGGCCCGGATGGAGCGGATGGGCCTGCCGCTCGGGCCCGTCACCCGCGCCCCCGACCGGCGGATGTACTTCTTCGTCCTGCCGGGCACGGCGGCCGAGGTGGACGAGCTCGTACGGAAGTTGGGCTGGCGGGCCGCCGCGCTCGACCTCGTCGGCCGCGGCGACGGCCACTATGTGACGGGACCGCCGACCCGGGTCGGCGGCCGCGGAGTGGTGCAGTGGGCCCGTCGGCCCACCCACGCCAACCGGTGGCTGCCGGAGGCGGCCAAGCTCATCAATCCGCTCGCCTACGCCTGCGCACGGGACGTGGCCGACGCACGGGCCCGCCTCTCGTAGAGCACCCTTTCGTAGGGTGTCCCCATACACGGGGACCACGAAAGGCAACACATCATGCAGGACCGGGCAGAAAACGACAGAGCGGTACGGACGGGGGCAGCGGAGGAGGCGGGTGGAGCGCCCATCGCGCCGCCCGCCGTTCGCGTACAGGGGCTGTGGAAGCGGTTCGGGGAGCAGACCGCGGTCGCCGGGATCGATCTGGAGCTGCCCGCGGGCAAGTTCATCGGTCTGGTGGGTCCCAACGGCGCGGGCAAGACCACCACGCTGTCGATGGTCACCGGACTGCTCCGCCCCGACCACGGGCTGGTCGAGATCGGCGGCCACGACGTGTGGCGCGACCCGGTCGAGGTGAAGTCCAGGATCGGCGTGCTCCCCGAGGGGCTGCGGCTCTTCGAACGCCTCTCGGGACGCGAACTCCTCGCGTACACAGGCCGGTTGCGCGGGCTTCCGGGCGCCGAGGTGGACAAGCGGGCCACCCAGCTCCTCGATGTGCTCGACCTGGCGGGCGCCCAGCACAAGCTGGTCGTCGACTACTCGACCGGTATGCGGAAGAAGATCGGGCTCGCGGCGGCACTGCTGCACAACCCCGAAGTGCTCTTCCTGGACGAGCCGTTCGAGGGCGTCGACCCGGTGTCGGCGCAGACCATCCGCGAGGTGCTGGAGCGGTACACCCGCTCGGGGGCGACCGTCGTCTTCTCCAGCCATGTGATGGAGCTCGTGGAGTCCCTCTGCGACTGGGTGGCCGTCATGGCCGCCGGCAGGATCCGGGCCCAGGGCACCCTGGCCGAGGTGCGCGGCGAGGCGTCCTCGCTGCAGAACGCCTTCCTCGAACTCGTCGGCGCGGGCTCCCGGGCCACCGGCGACTCCCTGGACTGGCTGGGCGGCGACCGATGAGCGTGCTCGACACTCCCGTGGGCGCCGCCCGCGGCCGGGACACCACGAGCGGCGGCGAGGGGCTCGTCCCCGTCTTCGTACGGCTCAAGCTGACCCTGCTGCGCAACGGACTGCGGCAGTCGGCCGGCCGCCGGGCCGCCTACATCACCTCCATCGTCTTCGCCCTGCTGATCGCCGCGGGCCAGCTGATCGGGCTGATCGCGCTGCGCGGGCACGCCCACATCGACACCCTCGGCGTCCTGCTGACCGGGGTGCTGGCGGTCGGCTGGGCCGTGATGCCGCTGTTCTTCCCCAGCGGTGACGAGACCCTCGACCCGAGCCGTCTGGTGATGCTGCCGTTGCGGCCGCGCCCGCTGGTCGCGGCGCTGCTGGCGGCATCGCTCGTCGGCATCGGTCCGCTGTTCACGCTCTGCCTGACGGCCGGTTCGGTGGTCGCGGTGGCGCACGGGGCGGCGGGGGCGGTGTTCGCCGTGGTGGCGGTGCCCCTCACGCTGCTCCTGTGCGTGGCGCTGACACGTGCCGTGGCCACGGCCAACACCCGGCTGCTGACGTCGCGCAAGGGCCGCGATCTCGCGGTACTGAGCGGGCTCGTGATCGCAGTGGGCTTCCAGTTCGTCAACTTCGGTGCGCAGCGGCTCGGTCGGGCGGGCGGCCTCGCCTCGCTCGACCCGGCTGCGGACGTGGTGCGCTGGCTGCCGCCCGCCTCGGCGATCGGGGCCGTGGACTCGGCCTCGCGGGGCTCCTACGGGCAGGCCGCCGGACAGCTGCTGCTGGCCGTGGCGGCGCTGTTCGCGCTGTTGTGGCTGTGGCAGCGGAGTCTGGTGAAGCTGATGACGGCCCCGGACGGCTCGACCCTCGCGGCCGCCGGACCGGGCCGCGAGAAGTCCGGCGGGAGCGCCTCCAGGCTCTCCGCGCTCCTGCCCTCGGGGCGTACCGGACCGGTGATGGAACGCAGTCTGCGGTACATCGCACGCGACCCGAAGACCAAGGCCTCCTGGGTCACGGCGCTGGCGGTCGGGCTGATCGTGCCGATCGTCTACGCGCTGCAGGGCACCGGCTCGATGTACTTCGCCTGCTTCGCGGCCGGAATGCTCGGCATCCAGATGTACAACCAGTTCGGCCAGGACACCTCCGCGTTCTGGATGGTGGCGCTGACGATCTCCTCCACCCGGGACGCCTACCTCGAACTGCGGGCGCGGGCCCTGGCACTGCTGCTGATCACCCTGCCGTTCACGATCCTGGTGACGGTGGTGACGGCGGCGGTGCTCGGCGACTGGGGTGCACTGCCGGGGGTCATGGGGCTGTCGTTGGCCCTGCTGGGCGCGATGCTGGCGACGGGTGCGGTGGCGTCGGCGAACTTCCCGTACTCGATCCCGCAGGACGGGGCGTTCAAGAACGTGGCACCGGGGCAGGCCGGGCTCGCCTGGATCTCGATCTTCGGCGGCATGGTCTCGGCGGCGGTGCTCTGCGCGCCCGTGATCGCGGTGACGATCTGGCTGCACGTCGCCGATCTGGAGCAGTGGCTGTGGCTGCTGCTGCCGGGCGGGGCCGCGTACGGGGCACTGATCGCCTGGGCGGGGCTGCGGCTCGCCGCTCCCCGGACGGCGAAGCGGCTCCCGGAGATCCTGGCCGCGGTCAGCAAGGGCTGAGGAGAGCGGGTCCGCGGGGCCCGCTCTCCGTACGTCTGCCCCCTTCTCGCGTTCTCGCGTTCTCGCGGGCGGACGGGTTCCTACGGGGATACGGGCTCGCGGTCGCCCCGGGGGTCCTCGGCGCACTGTTCCAGGAAGGGTTCGACCGCCGCTCGCCAGCCCTCCGGCTGGTCGTAGTGGACGAGATGACCGGCGTCGGCCACCTCCGCGTACTGCCCGCACGGCAGTACGCGGACCATCTCCTGGGCCTCCGCCCGGCCCAGCTCGCCGTCGAGACCGCGGAGCACCAGGGTCGGGCACCGGACCTGCGCCAGCTCCTCCCAGTGCGCGTCGAACACCCAGGTCGCGCGGGACTGGAGCATCTGGCGGCGGGAGAAGACGGGGCGCCAGCCGTCGGCCCGCTCGGCCATCACCTCGGCGAAGAACTCGCCCCGGGCCGGGCTGGGCCGCTCCACCCAGGGGTCGTCCTCGCCGAACCACTTCCGTACGTCGGAGAGCGTGGCGAACGGCACCGGCCAGGACGTGAACCAGTCCTCCCACTCCCGTTGCGAGGCCGCGCCGAGCGCGGAGGCCCGCATGTCGCAGACGACCAGGGCCCGGACGAGATCGGGGCGCTTCGCGGCGAGCTGCCAGGCGGTGAGCGCTCCCATCGAATGTCCGATGAGGGTGACAGGGGCGAGGTCGAGCTGTTCGATCGCCGCCTCGACGTCGGCGACGTACGCCTCACGGGTGTACGGGCCCTCGGCCGGCTTCTCGCTGCGGCCGTGCCCGCGCTGGTCGAGGCCGACGGCGCGGTGCCGCTCGGCGAGCCAGCGGGTGGTCGAGGCCCAGTGCGAGGCCCGGCCCATCAGTCCGTGGAGCAGTAAAACCCCGGGGGCGCGTTCGCCCTCCGTGCGCCCCTTGGCCGGGTCGGCGAACTCCCAGGCCGCGAGGCGTACGCCGTCGGTCCCGGTCACATCGATACGCCGCACCATATGTTCTGGCACCCCCTTCTCGTCCTCGATCACCGCTTGATCCCGCTCGATCACCGCGTGGTCGCGCCACGCCAGACTATCGAACCTTTATTCGAAAACAGGCTCTGGCATCCAACACCCCTCGTTCGAGTGACCGGCTCCAAGGATTGATGGCAGCCGGGGAGGGGAGACCTTCACCGGGAGGCGGGCCACTCGGGGATGAGGGCCCGCAGGGACCGACCTCGAGAGCTCGGGGCTCCGGGTCGAAGCAGGGGAGGACAGGCCCCGGCGCCACCAGGCGCCGGGGCCCTCTGCTGTTGCCGTACGGGGAGAGGCCGATACCGGAGCACATGCGTGGGCGGCCGATGCCGGAGCATTTTCGCGGGCGGCCGGGAGCGCGGCAGCCGCCTCCCGGGGCGAGTGCCGGACATGCCGAATGCGCCGAACGAGCACGTACGACGGGCGCATGCACCTGCTCCCTCCCCGACCGTGCGGCCAGATGGCCGAACACTCTCAGGTATGCCTCAGCCACAGCCTGGCACGGGATCCGTCCGGGCGCTGCGGTTCCGGACGGAAAAAGAGCAAGCGGACGTCGAGATTCAGCGCCCGTCGGCGCCCCGCCCGTTCGCTCGCACGTCTATTCGCATATCTGTTCGTGTGTCTATTCGTGCGTCTGTCAGCTGCCTGTCAGCTGTCTTCAGCGCTTCGCCACGAACACATGCGAGGCGACCTCGGTGTCCAGCTCCGCCGCCTCGCCACTGCTGCCGACCAGCACCCCGCCGGGCGACTGGGTCACGCTGACCACGGAACCGGGCTGCACGCCCGCCCGCCGAAGCGTGTACATCAGCTGGGCATCCGTCTGGATCGGCTCGCCGATCCGGCGCACGACGACCGTCTTGCCCTCGGTGCCCGGGTCGAGCTCCGACAGGCTCACCATGCCCTCGTCGAGGAACGGATCCACCTCCGCCTTCTCGCCCAGCTCCTCCAGGCCCGGGATCGGATTTCCGTACGGGGACTCCGTCGGGTGGCGCAGCAGCTCCAGCACCCGCCGCTCCACGGCCTCGCTCATCACATGCTCCCAGCGGCATGCCTCGGCGTGGACCTGCTCCCACTCCAGGCCGATCACATCGACGAGCAGGCACTCGGCGAGCCGGTGCTTGCGCATGACGCGGGTCGCGAGGCGGCGCCCCTCGTCGGTCAGCTCCAGGTGGCGGTCGCCCGCGACCTGCACCAGGCCGTCGCGCTCCATGCGCGCCACCGTCTGGCTCACCGTGGGACCGCTCTGGTCCAGCCGTTCCGCAATCCGGGCGCGCATGGGGACCACGCCTTCCTCTTCGAGTTCGAGGATGGTGCGGAGATACATCTCCGTGGTGTCGATCAGTCCGGACATTCGTGCCCCTCGATGCTGTGACATGAAAAACGTCGTGACATTGAAAAACGTCGTGCGCTGGCCCTCACCCAATTCTGACGCATACCACCGACAACCGTGCCGTGCCGACCGGGCGCCGCGCAGCTGGGCGGCGCGGGCGGTGTTGACAGGCCACTGGTCCAGACCGCAACGTGATCCGCGGCACGGACGCCTCACGATCACTTCTCCTTGTACGTCCCCTCGTACGTCTCGCCCTACTTCTCCTCGTACTCCTCCTCGTACTTCTCCTCGCTTCTCCCCCGCCGGAAAGGGCCTCCTCGATGAGCGACAGCACGCTGGCCGGTCAGTTCTTCGACGCAGCGATCGGCCTGCTGGAGCGGGTACGCGACGAGGAGTCCGGCAACATCGCGGCGGCCGGTGCCGCGATCGCCGACACCGTCGCGGCGGGCGGCAGGCTCTTCGCCTTCGGCGCCGGACACTCCTCGCTGGCCGCGCAGGACGTCGTCTACCGGGCGGGCGGCCTCGCCCTGATGAACCTGCTGGCCGTACCCGGGACGGTCGGCGTCGACGTCATGCCGGCGACCCTCGGCTCGGCGCTGGAACGGGTCGACGGGCTGGCGGGCGCGGTCCTCGACTCCAGCCCCGCCAGGGCGGGCGACGTCCTCGTGGTCATCTCGCTCTCCGGGCGCAACGCGCTTCCGGTGGACATGGCGATGAACGCGCGCGCACTCGGCCTGAAGGTCATCGGCGTCACCTCGGTCGCGTACGCGGACGGCACCCGGTCCCGGCACGCCTCGGGCGGCTTCCTGCGGGACCACTGCGACATCGTGCTCGACAGCAAGATCTCCATCGGCGACGCGGAGCTGACCGCCGAGGGGATCGGGGCACCGTTCGCGCCCGCCTCGACGGTGGTCACCAGTGCGGTGATGCAGGCGATGATGGCCGCCGCCGTGGAGCAGCTCGTGGCGCGCGGGATCGAGCCGCCGATGCTGCGGTCGGGGAACGTCGACGGCGGCCACGAGTGGAACGGGCGCGTCATGACGGAGTACCGGGACCGGATCTTCTACCGGCGCTGATCGCGCCGGGCCGCCCGCCGCCACGCTACGGGCACGTCGGCAGCACGACCCGGACCGTCAGTCCGCCGCCCGGGTTCGCCGTCGCACTCGCCTCGCCGCCGTGCGCCCTCGCGATCGACGCCACGATGGAGAGCCCCAGGCCGGCTCCCTCACCGGGAGCATGGCGGCGGGCCTGCGCCCGGCGGAACGGCTCGAACAGCAGCGGCACGGTCGCCGCTTCCACCACCGGCCCGGTGTTGGCGACCTCCAGACCGCCCAGTCCCACCCGGATCCGTACCGTCCCGCCGGGGTGGTTGTGGCGCAGCGCGTTGGCGACCAGGTTGTGCACGAGATGGCCCAGCAGGACCGGGTCGCCCTCGGCCGACAGTGGCCGGGCCTCCGCCTCGACGGTGATGGAACGGTTCTTCGCGTCCGGCTCCAGCGCCTCGGTCACCGTGGCCGCGATCGCGTCCAGTTCGACCCGTTCGCGCTGCCGCAAGCCCTCGTCACAGACCGCGAGGAGCAGCAGTCCCTCGATGAGCTGCTCACTGTCGGCGGCGGTGTCGATGAGTTTGTCCCGGATCCAGGCGACCTTCTCGGGCGGCGGGTCGTCGGCGAGGCCGATCTCGGCTGCGGCCCGCTGCACGGCGAGCGGGGTGCGCAGCTCGTGGGCGGCGTCGGCGGCGAACCGCTGGCGGGCGGCGACCAGCTCCTCGATCCGGTCGAGCATCCCGTCGAAGGTGTCGGCCAGTTCCTTGAGCTCGCCGGGCGGGGCCTTCAGCGCGAGGCGTTCGTGCAGGTTGCTGCCGGAGAGCCGGCGGGCGCGGGCGGTGATGACGCCGACCGGCCGCAGCACCCGGCCCGCCATCCACCAGGCGAGCGCGACGGAGAGCGCCGAGTAGACGGCGAGGGAGACCCCGGAGACCGTCAGCAGCTGGTTGAGCGCGGCGTCCCCGGCCGCGGTGGTGACCCTCTTCGCCACCGCGTACTGCCCGGGTTCCATGACCACGGTCTGCGCCCAGTCCGACGACGGCGGCTCGGGCGTGGAGGCCACGCCCGACCGAATGGCGGGGGTGGCCCCGTCGGGGACCGCCGGGGCCACCGCGGTCAGCACACTGGCATAGAGGCGCTCGCTGACCACCAGGTAGACCAGCCCCATCAGCAGGGCGCCGGCCAGCACCAGCAGTCCGCCGTACAGCGCGGTGAGCCGGGCGCGCTCGCTCCTCACCGGCGCTCCCCCGGCCGGTCCGCGGAGCCGCCCGGCTGGTCCGCCGGCCCGTTCACCCGTCCGGTCGCGGGGCCGTGGTGCCCCGGCCCGTCCGTGAGGCCGTCCCCGACGCGGTAGCCGGCCCCCGGGACCGTCTCGATCACCGGGGGCGCGCCCAGTTTGGCGCGGAGCTTGGACAGGGTGACCCGGACCGCGTTGGTGCGATAGCTGGTGTCCTCCTCCCACACCTCCTCGATCAGGTCGTCGGCGCTGACGACCGCGCCCTCGGCCCGCAGCAGGGTCTCCAGCACGGCGAACTCCTTGCGGGAGAGCGAGAGGTAGCGGCCGTCGCGGCAGACCTGGCGGCGGGCGGTGTCGAGCGTCAGCCCGGCCCGTTCCAGGACCGGCGGGAGAGCGGGGCGGGCACGGCGGCCGAGCGCCAGGACCCGGGCGAGGAGTTCGTCGTACGCGAACGGCTTGGTCAGGTAGTCGTCGGCGCCGAGCCCGAGGCCGGCCACCCGGTCCCGTACCGTCCCGGACGCGGTGAGCATCAGGATCCGGATCAGCAGGCGCATGCCTACGACCCGCCGGCACACCTCGTCGCCGTGCAGCCCCGGCAGATCGCGGTCGAGGATCATCACGTCGTACGCGCCGAACCGAAGCCGGTCCAGCGCCGCCCGGCCGTCAAGGGCGATGTCCACCGCGACAGCGTCGCGGCGCAGCCCCTCGGCGATCATCCCCGCCAGGAATTCCTCGTCCTCCACCACCAGCACACGCATGCGCCCTGTTTAACCCAAAGCGATGTTTCGTCGGTGTAAGCATCCGGGCTGAGAGAAACGAAACCGCGTCCTCACGCACGCTCAAGCCGTACACACCCGGCCTGTCAGCAACGGACGAGGAGTCCTCATGAACCCGGTCATTTCCCGCCGGCCCACCTCCCGCACACAGAGCCGCGGCGTCGTCGCCGCCTGCCTGATCGCCGCCGCCGTCGTCCTGTCGGCCACCGCCTGCTCGGGCGACGGCGGCGGAAGCGGAAGCGGAACCAAGAGCGGCGGCTCTGCTTCGGGCACCAAGAAGACGAACGAGGACCAGGCCCTGGAGCACCGCAAGTGCCTGCGGGAGCACGGCCTGGACGTCGCGGAGCCGAAGCCCGGCGAGGACAGCCGCGGAATAACCATCGGCAACGGCGGCAAGAGCAAGACAGAGATGGAGAAGGCGTTCAAGGCCTGCCAGGACAAGGCGGTCGGCGGCGGGCCCAAGGAGCTCACCCAGGCCGAGAAGGACAAGATGCTCGCCTTCGCCCGGTGCATGCGCAAGAACGGCATCGACATGCCCGACCCGAAGTTCGACGGCGGGATGGCGCAGGCACCCGCCGTACAGCAGAAGGACATGAAGAAGTTCGAGAAGGCCAACGCGGCGTGCGAAAGTGCCGGGCGGTGAGGCGCGGACGCGTCATGGTGGCCGCCGCGGCAGTCCTCGCCGTGGCGGCCGGGTCACTGGCTCTCACCCAGTTCGGCTCCGCCGGGGAGACAGGCGGCCCGAGGAACACCGGGCTGCCCCCGGCCACCGCCGCGGTCGAGCGCCGCGACCTGCGCGACAGCGCCCAGGCGGACGGCACGCTCGGCTACGACAAGCAGCGCAAGGTCAACGCGGGCGCGGCGGGCACCATGACCTGGACCCCGCGCACCGGCTCGACCGTCAAGCGGAACGAGCGGCTGTACGAGGTCAACGGCCGGGCGGTGTGGCTGATGTACGGCTCGGGGCCGATGTACCGGACGCTGAAGCCGGGCGACCGGGGCCGGGACGTGGAGCAGCTGGAGCGCAACCTCGCGGAGCTCGGCTACACCGGCTTCACCCCGGACGACGAGTACACCGAGCTGACCGCGGCCGCCGTCAAGCGCTGGCAGATGTCCCACGACAGCGAGCGGACCGGAACGGTGGGGCCGCAGGACATCGCCTTCGCCCCGGCGGAGGTCCGGATCAAGAGCGTCGAGGCGGCCGTCGGCGAACTGGCCCAGCCCGGCGCTCCGGTCCTCACCACGACCGGCTCCGAGCGCATCGTGACGTTCGAGCTCGACGTCGCCGAGACCCAGCTCGCCAAGGCGGGCACCAAGGTCACCGTGGATCTGCCGGACGGCAGCAGCGCGGCCGGGTCGGTCTCCTCGGTCGGCCGGACGGCGAAGCCCGGCAAGGACCCGCAGGACAACAGCCCCAAGGTCACCCTGACCGTCTCCTTCGACAAGCCGGACCAGGTCGGCGGCTTCGACCAGTCGCCGGTCACGGTGAACCTGACCGGCGAGCTGCACAAGGACGTCCTCAGCGTCCCGGTGAACGCACTGCTCGCGCTGCCCGGCGGCGGCTTCGGCCTCCAGGTCGTCCAGGACGGCAGGGTCCGCGAGGTGAAGGTCGAGCTCGGCATGTTCGCCGAGGGCCGGGTCGAGGTGTCCGGCGGCGGGCTGCGCGAGGGCATGAAGGTCGGGGTGCCGAAGATATGAGCACGGTCGTCGGCCTCAGGGGCGTCACCAAGGAGTACCCGGGCCCGGTCGCCGCCCTGCGCGGGGTGGACCTCACCGTCGAGGAGGGCGAACTCCTCGGCATCGTCGGCCCGTCCGGCTCCGGCAAGTCCACGCTGCTGCACATCATCGGCACCCTGGACCGCCCCACCGCCGGGTCGGTCCACATCGCGGGGCACGACGTGGCGGCGCTCTCCGACCGCAGGCTCTCCGCGCTGCGTGCCCAGCATGTCGGCTTCGTCTTCCAGGCGTTCCACCTGGTGCCGGGTGTCAGCGCCCGCGACAACGTCGCGGAGGGCCTGCTGTACTCGGGCCTCTCCCGTACCGTACGCCGCCGCAGGGCCGCCGAAGCGCTGGAGCGGGTCGGGCTTGCCGACCGCCTCGACCACAAGCCGCACCAGCTCTCCGGCGGACAGAAGCAGCGGGTCGCCATCGCGCGGGCCGTCGTGGGGGAACCCGCGCTGCTGCTGGCCGACGAACCGACCGGGGCGCTCGACTCGGCGTCCGGGGAAGCGGTGATGAAGCTGCTGCGCGACCTCAACCGGGAGGGCGCCACCATCGCGGTCATCACGCACGACACCGAGATCGCCCGGGACCTGCCGCGCGAGGTGCGCATCCGGGACGGCCAGGTGGTCGCGGACGTACGCAACCCGTCCGCGGACGCACGCGATCAGCCCCCGGGCATGCGCGATCCGTCCACGGATGTGCGCGACATCTCCGGAGACGGCCGCTCGCCCGCCACGACGGGAGCGGACCAGTGAGGGCGCGGCGCGCGGGCCGCGGCGCCGACGGCCCGGGGCGGCTCAAAGCGGCCCGGCTCGGCCCCCGGAACGTGCTGCACGTCGGCTCGGCGGGACTGCGCAGCCGGCCGATGCGGGTCGTGCTCTCCGCACTGGGCATCGCCATCGGCATCGCGACGATGATCTCGGTGGTGGGCATCTCCGTCTCCAGCCAGGCCCAGCTGCTCCGGGAGCTCGACAAGCTGGGCACCAACCTGCTCGTGGCCTCCCCCGGCGATTCGATGTTCGCCGGGCAGGACGTCAAGCTGCCCGAGGACGCGGTCGGGATGGTGGGCCGCATCAAGGGCGTCCAGGAGGTGGGCGCGACCGCCGACCTCGACACGACCGCACGCCGCAACGAGAAGATCGACAAGGACGACACGGGCGGGATCGTCGTCAAGGCCACCACCGGCGACCTGCTGCGGGTGCTGCGCGGCGAGGTCCACAGCGGCCGCTGGCTCAACAACGCGACCGGACGCTACCCCTCCGTCGTGCTCGGCCATGTCTCCGCAGAGCGTCTCGGCATCACCGCTCCGGGCCAGCAGGTGTGGATCGGCAACCGGTACTTCACCGTGGTAGGCATCCTCGCCCCGCTGCCGCTCGCCCCGGAGATCGAACGCTCCGCACTGGTCGGCTGGGAGGGTGCAAAGCGCCTGCTGGGCTTCGAGGGCCACCCGACGTCGGTGTACGAGCGCTCGGCCGACGCGGCGGTGCAGGACGTGCGCAAGGTCATGGCGGCGACGGTCGACCCGCAGAACCCGCAGAACGTGAAGGTCACCGACCCGTCGTCGGCGCTCCAGGCCAAGGCGGCGACCGAGGGGGCGTTCAGCAGCCTGCTGCTGGGCCTGGGCGGCATCGCGCTGCTCGTCGGCGGCGTCGGGGTCGCCAACACCATGATCATCTCAGTGCTGGAGCGGCGGTACGAGATCGGGCTGCGCCGCTCGCTCGGCGCGACCCGGGGCCAGATCCGCATCCAGTTCGTCACGGAGTCGCTGATGCTCTCCGGCCTGGGCGGCCTGGCGGGCGTGGCGCTCGGCGCGGCAGCGACCGGGGTGTACGTGTACTCCGGCGGGCTGCCCTGGGTGGTGCCGCCATGGGCGGTCGGTGGCGGCTTCGGCGCGACGCTGGTGATCGGCACGATCGCGGGCCTCTACCCGGCCGTGCGGGCGTCCCGTCTCTCACCGACGCTGGCGCTGCACGCGGCGTGAGGACGGACCCCGGCGGGGGGCGGTGCCGGGCTCCGCGACGGGGCCCGGCACTGCCCCCGGCCGGACCGCGTCGCCTACGGCCGCTTCGTCACCTGCGCCAGGTCCACCGCCGCCGCCACCCGCGCCGCAAGTGGGCAGGGACCTGGACGGGGCGCGTCTCCGTACGCGCCTCCGGAAAGCACAGCCTGAGCACGCCCACGGGGCGCTTCACCGTGTCCCACGTGCACCTGCGGCTGCTGCAACGGGCCGACGGTTACGCGTACAGCTGCCGACAGGAAGCTGCCGAATAAATGGCTTGTGGCATCCCTCGCCCCCTTTCTAAGCTGCTGCCACACGGAAAGGAGGTGTTCTAGAAGTGATTTCTTCTCGGACTCGTGAGGTGGCTGCGGGCTGACGCCCGTTGTCCGCGCGCTTTGCAGTGCAGGCCGGTCGTCGGCCAATCCCAAGCAGTCACCGACCCGCAGGCTCGCCGGTAAGTCCGGCCGGCTCCTCCGCAAGGAGGCACCAGAGCCTGCGGGTCTCTGCATGTCCGAAGGAGTTCGTACCGAAAGGCCCTACGGTGCTACGGGCACAGGCGCTCGACGCGCCACTGCTCGCCCTCGCGCACGTACCGCAGCCGGTCGTGCAGCCGGTTCTCGTGGCCCTGCCAGAACTCGATCGTGTCGGGGACGACCCGGAAGCCGCCCCAGTGCGGGGGCGCGGGGATGTGTTCGCCCTCGGGGTAGCGGGCGGCCAGCTCCTCGTAGCGCCGGATCAGCTCGTAGCGGGAGCCGATCACCGTCGACTGGGCGCTCGCCCAGGCGCCGAGCTGGGAGCCGTGCGGGCGGGTGCGGAAGTAGGCGGTGGTCTCGTCGCGGCCGACGCGGGAGGCCCTGCCGGTGACGATGACCTGGCGGGCCATCGGGTGCCAGGGGAAGAGCAGCGAGACATAGGGGTTGGCGGTCAGTTCGCGGCCCTTGCGGGATTCGTAGTTGGTGAAGAAGACGAAGCCGCGTTCGTCGTACTTCTTCAGCAGCACCGTGCGCGAGGACGGCCGGCCCTCGGGGGTGGCGGTGGAGACCACCATGGCGTTGGGCTCATGGAGCAGCCCGCCCGCGGCGACCTGCCGGAACCAGTGGGCGAACTGCTGGATCGGGTCGGCGGCCAGCGTGTCCTCGGTGAAGCCCTCGGAACGGTACTGCTCGCGCATCGCGGCCGGATCGGTGGTGGAATCGGAGGGGGAGTCTGCGGTGGGCACGGGCTCATCCTGCCGCAGCGGCCGAATCCGCCCCGCAGGGAGGGGTGCCAACCAGTCACCGGTGAATCGGGAAGCTGTGCCGGATGTCACGCTTCCCCGCGTCGTGGGAACCCGCCAAAATCTTGGGGCAGGCCACTGTGGCCTCCGTACATCCGCCGACCGAGGGAGCCGCCATGTCCGACTTCGTACCGGGACTAGAGGGAGTCGTCGCGTTCGAGACGGAGATCGCCGAACCGGACAAGGAAGGCGGTTCGCTCCGGTACCGCGGCGTCGACATCGAGGATCTCGTCGGCCATGTGTCGTTCGGAAATGTCTGGGGACTGCTGGTCGACGGGGCGTTCAACCCCGGTCTGCCGCCCGCCGAGCCGTTCCCGATCCCGGTGCACTCGGGTGACATCCGGGTCGATGTGCAGTCCGCGCTGGCGATGCTCGCTCCCGTGTGGGGCCTGAGGCCGCTGCTCGACATCGACGAGAAGACGGCGCGCAACGATCTGGCGCGGGCCGCCGTGATGGCTCTGTCCTACGTCGCCCAGTCGGCGCGCGGGCAGGGGCTGCCGATGGTTCCGCAGAGCGAGATCGACAAGGCGCAGTCGGTGGTCGAGCGGTTCATGATCCGCTGGCGCGGTGAGCCGGACCCCCGGCACGTCAAGGCCGTCGACGCGTACTGGACGTCGGCCGCCGAGCACGGCATGAACGCGTCCACGTTCACGGCCCGCGTCATCGCCTCGACCGGCGCCGATGTGGCGGCGGCGCTGTCGGGCGCGGTGGGCGCGATGTCGGGGCCGCTGCACGGGGGCGCGCCGTCCCGGGTCCTCGGCATGATCGAGGAGATCGAGCGGACCGGCGATGCCGCCGCGTACGTGAAGAAGGCCCTGGACAAGGGTGAGCGGCTGATGGGCTTCGGACACCGGGTCTACCGGGCGGAGGACCCGCGGGCGCGCGTTCTGCGGCGTACCGCCGAGGAGCTGGGCGCGCCGCGCTTCGAGGTGGCGCTGGCGCTGGAGAAGGCCGCGCTGGAGGAGCTGCACGCACGGCGTCCGGACCGGGTGCTGGCGACGAACGTGGAGTTCTGGGCGGCGATCATGCTGGACTTCGCGGAGGTTCCGGCGCACATGTTCACCTCGATGTTCACGTGCGCGCGCACGGCGGGCTGGTCGGCGCACATCCTGGAGCAGAAGCGCACGGGGCGGCTGGTGCGTCCTTCGGCGCGGTACGTGGGGCCCGGGTCGCGGGATCCCCGGGAGATCGAGGGGTACGAGCAGATCGCGGACCTGGGGAACTGACGGTCCCGGTACTGCGCGGACCCGGTACTGCGCGGAACCGGCGTGGTCCGGGCAGTCCCGGTACTGCGCGGACCCGGTACTGCGCGGAACCGGCGTGGTCCGGACGAAGGTACCTAGAGCTTGCCGCGGAGAGTGACGGTGCGGTGTCCGCCGAGGCGGCGCCGCACCTCCTGTTCGAAGCCGGAGGTCAGCTCCGCCCAGTTCCAGAAGGTGAGGCCGAGCTGCCCGCAGGCGTAGTAGTCGTCCTCCCAGCTCCAGCGGTCGATGCCGGAGGGCCGGTGGCAGGAGGGGCACTCCACGATGCCTTCGCCGCCGTTCGTCCAGGCTCCGAGCCGGCCCGCGAACGGGGCCCAGGCGCTGTCGACGGGGCACCAGGTGTCGTCGACGAGGCGGATCTCGGTGGAGCAGAGCGGGCAGGTGGCGGCGCCCGCGTCGCCCTGGCCGCTGTCGAAGACGGTGCGTCCGGTCTCGACGTGGAGGCCATTGCTCCACAGCTCGACCGGCTCCGGGTCGTCGACGGCCTCGGCGTAGTTCGGACCGGGTGCGTTGCCGTAGCCGTCTCCGCCGAGGACGCAGTCGGTGCGCTGGGCGCTGACGATTCCGTCGGCGATCAGCCAGTCGAGGAGCCCGGCGCCGAGTCGTGCGGCGTCCTGCTCGGTGGCGTCGAGGTCGACGATCGTCTGGAAGTGGTCGCCCACAGGTCCCCCGGGGTCAGTTGAGTGCGTCGTCCAGCAGCGCCGCCCACTGTGCCACGACCCTCTGACGCCGGGCGGTGTCATCGGTGAGCACGTTGGCCAGGCCGAGGCCGCGGGCCATGTCGAGCAGGCCCTGGACTGTTTCGCGTACGCCGGGCTTCGTCTCGTCGGCGGTGAGGAGTTCGACGGCGATGCGGTGGGTCTCGCGGCCGACGCGGGCTTCGAGTTCGGAGACACGGGGGCGGAGTTGCGCCTCGTTGGAGGCGGCCACCCAGAGCTGGAGCGCGGCGCGGAAGAGGGGGCCGGTGTAGAGGTCGACGAGGGCGGCGACGACGTCCGTGCGGCCCTGGACGGGCAGGGCACGCAGAGCGGCGGAGCGTTCCTCGGCGACGTATTCGACGGCCGCGGTGAACAGGTCCTCGCGGGTCGGGAAGTGGTGCTGGGCGGCTCCGCGCGAGACGCCCGCGCGTTCGGCGACGACGGAGACCGTGGAGCCGGCCCAGCCGTGTTCGGCGAGGCAGGCGACGGCGGCTTCGAGGAGCCGCCGGCGGGTGGCCCGGCTGCGGTCCTGCTTGGGGGTCCGGTCGGTGGAGGGCGTCACAACACCCATGGGGGGTCCCGTCGTTCGAGGAAGGCCGTCATTCCTTCCCGGGCATCGGCGGAGGCGAAGAGTGCCGCCGAGCGGGCGATGAGGTCTTCGGCATGCTGGTCGAAGCTTTCCAGCACAGTAGCCGTGACCAGCTCCTTCGATGCTCTCAGCCCCTGGGGGGACGCCTTGCGCAGTCCGTCCAGGACGGGGGCGAGGTCCTGGTCCACCTCTTCGGCGGCGAGTGTGACCAGGCCGATGCGGGCGGCCTCGGTGGCGTCGAAGCGTTCGCCGGTGAGGTAGTAGCGGGCGGCGGCGCGCGGGTCGGTGCGGGGCAGCAGCGGCAGCGAGATGACGGCGGGGGCGAGGCCGAGCCGGGATTCGGTGAGGGCGAACGATGCCCCGGGGCCGGCCACCGAGATGTCGCAGGCGCCGAGCAGTCCGAGGCCGCCCGCCCGGACGTGTCCGGTGACCCGGGCGACGACGGGCTTGGGCAGGGCGACGATCCGCCGCATCAGGGCGACGAGGGCGTGCGGGTCGGGCGGTGCGGTGAGGTCGGCGCCCGCGCAGAAGGTGTTGCCGGTGTGGGTGAGGACAACGGCCCGTACGGTGTCGTCGGCCGCGCACGCGTCCAGGGCGGTGGCGAGTTCACCGACGAGTGCCGCGGAGAGCGCGTTGCGGTTGGCGGGCGAGTCGAGGGTGAGGGTGGTGATGCCCCGGTCGTGGACGGGTGGGGCGAGCCGGCTCATCGGTCACTCTCCTTGCTGCGGGGACGTCGTGTCGAGCGTGGCAGCGGGAACAAGAACAATCAAGCACGCTTGCATGATTTCTGTCATCCCACTTTCCACTGCCGCGCTTTCCGTCGCCGCACTTTCCGGCTCCGGGCGGCGTCCCCCGGAATCCGATGGTGCGAAACGGCTTCGGCATCGAGGATCGTCGGATGCATGAAGTGAGACTGTCCGACGGGACCATCACTCTGTCGCCACTGCGCCCGGACGATGTGGAGGCGCATCTCGCGGGGGAGGATGAACTGCTGGTCCGTTGGCTCAACGGCGGCCCCGGCACGCGCGAGGGCGTCGAAGCGTACTTCCGGCACTGCCGGGAACAGTGGGACACCGGCGGGCCGCTCCGCGCCTTCGGCATCCGGGTGGGCTCCGGCGAGGTGCTCGCGGGGAAGTCGACCTGCGGTTCGCGGAGGACGGCCTGGCCCCCGGCCAGGTGAATGTCGCCTACGGCCTCTGCCGGTGGTGTTCAGCGAGTTCCACCGGGCCCTCGTGCCCGGGGGCCATGTGATGCTGGCCGGGCACGTGGGGGTCGGCCAGCATCTGCGCCCCACGCAGGCGTACGGCGGCCTCCCGGTGTCCTACGAGTCCTACCTGCTGCCGCCCGACCGGCTCGCCGAGCTCCTGAAGCAGTCGGGGCTCGTCCTCACCGCACGGCTGGTGGAGGAACCCGACGAGGGGGCCGAGAGGACCTTCGCCACCTTCCTCGCCCGCAAACCCGAGCGGCCTTGAGGCCCGAACGGCGGCGATTCCCACGAAAATTCGGGTACCGGCGGGCGCTGCTCCCTCATGCGCCGGCCGGCACCACGGCCCATGCGTCGATCTCGACCCGGAAAGCGGGGTTCACCAGCCCAACCACCTGAACGAGCGAGCAGGCAGGGGGACGGGCCGGGTCCTGGTGCTCGTCCCGTACCCGGCGGAACGCTGCCAGGTCCTGCAGGTCGGTCAGGTAGACGGTCAGCTTGACCACGTGTTCGAGGGCCGAGCCCGCCGCCTCCAGGGCGGTGGCCAGGTTCGCGTACACCTGGCGCACCTGCGCCTCGGCGTCGCCCTCGCCCACCGGTCGGCCTTCGCCGTCCACCGGAACCTGGCCCGAGACCGCCACGACGGCTCCTGTGAACGCCACTGCGTGGCTGTAGCCGTTCACGGGTGAAGCTCCCTCAGGTCGCACGAAGTGCTGCATCATCACGTCTCCATTCCAGCGAGCGACAGGCCATCACGATCAAGGATCGTCCCGGCCGCGGTCAATCCTCGACAGGACGCCTGCCGGTGGGCAGGCAACCGCATGCGGATGGCTGCGGGTCTGTTGCGGGCCTGCGAGCGGCATTGTCACCGGTGATTGGGATGATCGCCGTGGCCGGCGTGCGCACGCCGGCATCAGGACTCCGAGGTGGCTCAAATGGATACGTGGCAGGAGCTGTCGGCACAGGTGGAGGAGCGGCTGAAGTCGGTGTCGGCCGGTGAGCGCCGCGTCTTCGCCGCTGGAGTCGCGGAACGGCTCATGAGCCGGCACGAGGCATTGCCCGAGGAGGAGCAGGCGCCATTCACCCTGAGCCTGCGCCCCCTGCTGAATTCCGTATGGGAGGGCGTTCTCGGTGACTTGACCGCCTTCTCGGCGGTCAACCGCGGTGTCGCCACGTACATGCTCGGCGAGTACTGCCACAACGACGGTCAGGACGGCCCGGATGATGCAGACGAGTCCGCCGCGGCGGCGACGTTGTATGCCGCGCACGCCTACCTGTTCGGCTGCCACGATTTCGCTTTCTGGACCAGCGGCCGAGCGGTGGAGGCTGTTGACCAGCATCTCCAGCACCTGGCCGAGACGGAAGAGGATGACATCCCGGTCGACCCGGACGAGGCACTGGCCTCTGAACTGCAACGTCAGCTTCGGGATCTCGATCTCATCGCGACCTTCTCGAAGGATCTCCGCTACTCCAGTCTGGGGTTGTCCCTCGATACGTCGATCCGACTCCGCGTGGAGCTACGGACCCCTCTCTCCAGCCAGGATTGAGTGTCCGAGAGAAGGACAGCACCGCCAAGATCTTCAGGGACTACCAGTCCTGGCTGACCGCCCGGTCCTGGTTCCAGTTCGAAACGGCGTCATCGGGCCAGATCAACTGAGACAGCACCCAGCATCCGACCGCTCGGGAACACATCACCTGGGATTCTCAGCCGCCTGGCGTCTCAACCGATCTGGTCGCCGCAGGTCTCAGCCCTACCCGCAGACCAGCTCAATTGGGACAGGACACCTGCTCACAGCAACGCCCCCGCACGGCCGTCCTCGGCTGTACGGAGGCGCATTCACGCGTCGCGAAGCCGTTGCCCCGCCCGCATCGCCACGGGCAGGTCCTACAACGCACCCTCGGCCATGCTTCCGATAAAGGTCTGCCACCCCTCGGAAGCACAGGTCAGAACCGGCCCCGCCTGCTGCTTGCTGTCTCGCACGGCGACCACATCGTCAAGGTGTGCCACCTCGACGCAGTTACCGTTCCCATTGCTGTGGCTCGACTTGAACCACTCGGCGTTCTCAACCGTTTTCATAGCTCCCTGCTACCTCGGAAATCAGACGTAGCGACGCCTGATCGTCCAGCGATGCTTTCCAGATGTCGTCGAAGGCCGCGTCGTACTGTTGCACCTCCCGTTCCTTGTCCAGGTACAAGCCACCTGTGTATCCGTCCGCGTAGACGGTCGGCGGCTCCGTGGCTACGCCGTCACCGGTCAGCGGGAATCGCAGAATCAGGAACGGCCCGGTGACGACCCCCGAGTGAGCGCCGGACTCGAAGGGGACCACCCGAATCGAGATGTTCGGCAGCTTCGCGACGTAGATCAGGTGGGCGAGCTGCTGCGCCATCACCTCGCGGCCGCCCAGAGGGCGACGTAACACCGCTTCGCTCAGCACCGCGCGAAGCACCAGCGGGTCGGTGGCACGGGTCAGGAGTGACTGACGCTCCATGCGGAGCCGCACACGTCCATCGAGTTCTGCGTCACCAATCCCACGGATGTGCGTACGAATGATTTCGCGTGCGTAGCCTTCGGTCTGAAGCTGCCCAGGAATGAGATCACTCTCGTACATCGACAGCGATTCCGCAGCCTCCTCAAGTCCTACGTAGACATCGAACCCCTCCGGGATCGAATCGCCGTAGGCGTGCCACCACCCACGCGCCTTGGTCTCCTTCGCCAGCCCCATGAGTGCCTCGGTGAGATCCGGTGGAGCGCCATACACCAGGCACATGGCCTGAACGTCGAGACTTCGCAGCGCGGTTTGCCCCGTCTCGATGCGCCACATCTTCGCCTCGGACCATTCGAGCTTCTTCGCCGCCGCACGCACTGTCAGGCGAGCCCGGTTGCGAAGCTCCCGGAGATTTCGCCCCAGTTGACGACGCGGAACGGTCGACCCGGTCTGACCCTCAGCCATTTTCTCCCCTCCTGCAGAACCCAGTATGAGGGACTTTCGCCCCTCGCGATGAAAGCAGTCTGACGCTCAATGCGCAGCACAAGACGTCAGTTCGATGCTTTAAGAGCGGTGCAACGCTATGAAGTCTTGCATGTTGCGCATTGCGCCGTGCAGCCTTGAAACCACTCTCCGTGAGCGATCAACCCGTCATGTAGTCGTGCCTACCGGGACAAAACACCTTCCACGAACGGCACTTGTCCATAAGGAACATGCATGATCGACCTTCCGCAGGCCCCGCCGTCTGTCCTGCTGCTGGCGAGCGAGCCTCAATCGGTGCGCTATGCCCGTGACTTCGTCCGCGAGTTCATCGACCACCACGCTCCAGGCACCCCGGATCCGCACATCGACGCCGTCGTCCTGGTGACCAGCGAACTCGTCACCAATGCCTACCGATACGGCACCGAGCCGGGCGACAAGATCCGCGTCGTTCTTGACACCGCGGGCGAACGAACCCGCGTCGAGGTGCACGATCCCGTACGCCGCATGCCCCGCCACCAGTTCGCGTCCGCCGAGCGCGACCACGAACGCAATCGCGGGCGCGGCCTGGTCATCCTCGACGCGCTGTGCCCGGGACTGTGGGGGTTCGAGGACCGGCCCCTCGGCAAGTTCGTCTGGGCGGAGATCCCCCGGTCAGGCTGACCATCCGACCGGCTCCGCCGGAGAAGGCAACCCAGAGTCGTTGAACGTGCAGGTCCAACTACCGCCAGTCGAAGGAAGCAAGGAGTCACCCCTGTGACAAACATCGAGTACGAAGTGAAGGCCCTCGGTATCGACCCCGCAGACATCGCCCGCCGGATCTTCGCTGCCGGAGGGGCCGAGGCCGCCCCCACGCGCATCATGCGGCGGTACGTGTACGACACCGTGCCACCCGTCTCCGGCCGATGGGTGCGCCTGCGCGACACGGGTGACGCGGTCACCCTGTGCGTCAAGGAGATCAGTACCGACGCCGTCGACGGAACCCGTGAGACCGAGGTGACGGTCGACGAATTCACCGAGGCCGCCACTCTGCTCCGCCTCGCCGGGCTGACCCCGCGTGGTTACCAGGAGAACCGCCGCACCTCCTACACGCTCGGCCCGGCCCGCCTGGAGGTCGACGAGTGGCCGCGCATCCCGCCCTATCTGGAGATCGAGGCCGACGACGAAGCGCAGGTGTGGGAAACGGCCGCTGCCCTCGGCCTCGCCCGGGACGACCTCACCTCGATCAACACCACGAAGGTCTACGGCTTGTACGGCATCGACCTCGAAAGCATCGCCGACCTGCGGTTCGAGTAGGCCGACACCCACACCCGCCGGCCAGGGCACTCGCCCCGGCCGGACCGAGAAAGAGGGCACCATGCACAACCTGTCCAGCCTGCCGGTCGAAGTACGGCCGGACCGGACCTTACGCGTGAAGATCATCGATGCGTGCGGCCTCGCCTGTTCCTTCTGCCACAACGAAGGGACGCCCGTGGCGACCGACAACATGCACCGTTCCGCCGATCAGTTCACCGACGCTCCGGGCCGCTCCGGACGCGTATCCATCTACCTGCGCACCAACGGCGCCGACTTCCTGCCGGCTCGGATCGCCGCCGACGCCGACTTCGCCCTTGCGCTCGCCGCCGTGCGCGGCGCACTGCCGACCTCAGAAGTCCACCTCACCGGCGGAGAACCCACCCTTCACCCGGACCTGCCCGGCCTCATCGCCATTGCCCGCCGTCTGGGCCTCACCGTGGGACTCACCTCAAACGGCGAAGCCGGGGCCGCAGTGCTTCCCGCCGCCGCAGCCGCCGGCCTCGACCGCATCAACCTGTCCGTCTTCGGAACCACACCCGAAGAACTCGCCGCCGTACAGGGGCCGCGCCTCGCCTCCCCGAAACTGGCCGAACGCAAGCTCGCCGCCCTTGACGCCACGATCGAGGCCGCAACCGCGCACGGGGTCAAGGTGTCCGCGAACATCGTGATCCCCGGCCTCGGCCACGTGGACCGCGTGCTTCGGATCATCGAGCGGCACGGCCGCGCCGTCGTCGTGCGCATGCTCGTATCGCTGGAGGACGGCGGCGAGTCCCTCGACGCGATGCAAGCTGTCGTCGATCACTTCGGCGCCGTACCGGTCCGCCGCATCATCACGGCCGGGGCATCCGATCAGCGTGTGCGATACCGCCTTCCGGACGGACGCACGCTGTACGCCAAGAGCATCCGCCCCGTGCGCCTTCCCGACACATGCGCCGACTGTCGGTTCAACAACGACCGGGACTGCCAGGAGGGTTACTACGGCGTCCGGTTGTACCGGGCCACGGACGGGCCCTTCATGGTCGGGGTGTGCATTCAGCGCATGGACCTGTGCATGAGCCTCGGTGAGTTCGTCATGAGCCAGCGGTGCCGCGAGGTAGCCGCGTTCCGCGACGACGAGACCACGCGCCTTGCAAGACTGCACGCCACGACGTCACAAGCCGTGCAAGACTGCCCTTGAGTCCTACGCATGCTCATCAACCGGATCTTCTTGTACGGGGCGGCGGTGGCGGGGAGCCGCACCACCGCCGCGTCCACGGTGTGGAGGGGCAGGATGGGCCCGCTCAGTACGACTTGGGCAGGCCCAGGGACTGGTGGGACACGTAGTTCAGGATCATTTCCCGGCTGACGGGGGCGATCCGGGCGACGCGGGCCGCGGTGATCAGGGACGCGAGGCCGTATTCGCGGGTGAGGCCGTTGCCGCCGAGGGTGTGCACGGCCTGGTCGACGGCCTTCACGCAGGCTTCGCCCGCCGCGTACTTCGCCATGTTGGCGGCCTCACCGGCGCCGATGTCGTCGCCCTCGTCGTAGAGCCGGGCGGCCTTCTGCATCATCAGCCGGGCCAGTTCCAGTTCGATGTGGGCCTGGGCGAGGGGGTGGGCGATGGCCTGGTGGGAACCGATGGGTTCCTTCCACACCTGCCGGGTCTTCGCGTACTCGACGGCGCGGGCGAGTGCGTAGCGGCCCATGCCGATGCCGAACGCCGCGGTCATGATGCGTTCGGGGTTGAGGCCGGCGAAGAGCTGGAGGAGTCCGGCGTCCTCGTCGCCGACGAGGGCGTCGGCGGGGAGGCGTACGTCGTCGAGGACCAGCTCGAACTGCTTCTCCGGGGCCTGGAGTTCCATGTCGATCTGCGAGCGTCCGAAGCCGGGGGCGTCGCGGGGGACAATGAAGAGGCAGGGCTTGAGCCTGCCGGACCTGGCGTCCTCGGTGCGGCCGACAATGAGGGTGGCGTCGGCGATGTCGACGCCGGAGACGAAGACCTTGCGGCCGGTGAGCATCCAGTCGGCGTCCGCCCCGGAGCCGTCTCTGCGGGCGGTGGTGGTGATGCGATGGGAGTTGGATCCGGCGTCGGGTTCGGTGATGCCGAAGGCCATGGTGAGGCTGCCGTCGGCGAGGCCGGGGAGCCACTGCTGCTTCTGGGTTTCGGTGCCGAAGCGGGCGATGACGGTGCCGCAGATCGCCGGGGAGACCACCATCATGAGCAGCGGGCTGCCTGCCGCGCCCAGCTCCTCCAGGACGATGGAGAGTTCGGCCATGCCGCCGCCTCCGCCGCCGTACTCCTCGGGAAGGTTGACGCCGAGGTAACCGAGCTTGGCGGCTTCGGTCCACAGCTCGCGCGGGTGGGAACCGTCGCGTACGACGGACGTCAGGTAGTCCCGCCCGTAGCGCTTTCCGAGGGCGGCGACGGCTGCGCGCAGGGCCTGGTGCTCTTCGGTTTCGAGGACGGTGCTCATGCGTTCTCCTCAGGGTCTGCGGGTTCGGTGGCGGCGGCCGGGGATCCGGCCACGGTGTCCGGGGATTCGGTGACGACCGCGAGCAGGGCCCCGACCTCCACCTGGAGGCCGGGGGCGGCGTGCAGTGCGGTGAGGGTGCCGGAGCCGGGGGCGAGGATGCGGTGCTCCATCTTCATCGCCTCCAGCCAGATCAGTGGCTGCCCGGCCTCGACCGGTGCCCCGGCCCCGAGCCCGTCCGCGACACGGACGACGGTGCCGGGCATGGGGGCGAGCAGGGAGCCGGGCTCGGCCCGGTCGGTGGGGTCGGTGAAGCGGGGCAGGGCGGTGAAGGTGTACGAGCCGGTGGCGGTGTCCACGTACACCCTGTCCCGGTGGACGGTGATGTGGAAGTGGCGGGTGAGGGAGTCGGCTTCGAGGGTGACGTGGCCGGGACTGACGGCGACGACCCGTTCTCCGGTCTCGGGGACGGGGCCGGTGCGCCCGGTGCGGTAGGCGGCCTCGTGTTCGGTGCCGTCGGGTTCGGCGCGGTAGCGCTTGACGTGGGGTCGCGAGGAGATGTTGCGCCAGGCACCGAAGCGGGCGGGGCCGGGGCGGTCCTGCCGGGCGGCGGCGTCGGCGAGGGCGGCGGCCAGGGCGGCGAGGCGCAGGTCCGCCTCGTCCGGGGGTGCGGTGAGGGCGGCCAGATGGCGGTCGTAGAAGCCGGTGTCGAGGCGGGCGGCGCGGAAGTCGGGGTGGCGCAGGGACCGTACGAGCAGGTCGCGGTTGGTGACCGGACCGTGGATGCGGGCGCGTTCCAGGGCGCGGGCGAGGAGGCGTACGGCTTCGTTGCGGGTGGGGGCGTGGGCGATGACCTTGGCGAGCATCGGGTCGTAGTGCACGCCGATGGTGTCGCCGCCGGTGTACCCGGTGTCGAGGCGCACTCCGGGCTCGTCCGGCACCTCCAGGGTGAGCAGTGCTCCGGTCTGCGGCTGCCAGTCACGGGCGGGGTCCTCGGCGTAGAGCCGGGCCTCGACGGCGTGGCCGCGCGGCTCGGGGGGTGCGAGGGCGGGCAGCGGCTCGCCCTCCGCGACGCGCAGTTGCAGGGCGACGAGGTCGAGTCCGAAGACCGCTTCGGTGACGGGGTGTTCGACCTGGAGGCGGGTGTTCATCTCCAGGAAGTACGGCCGCCCGTCGGCCCCGAGGAGGAACTCGACGGTGCCCGCGCCCCGGTAGCCGACCGCGCGGGCGGCGGCCACCGCGGCATCGTGCAGCCGGGTCCGCAGCGCGTCGCCGAGACCGGGTGCGGGGGCCTCCTCGACGACCTTCTGGTGGCGTCGCTGGAGCGAGCAGTCCCGGGTGCCGAGCGCCCAGACCCCGCCGTGCTCGTCGGCCATGACCTGGACCTCGACGTGCCGGCCGCGCTCCACGTACGGCTCCGCGAACACCTCGCTGTCCCCGAAGGCGGCGGCGGCCTCGGCGGCGGCGGCCGTCAGCTCGCCCGGCAGGTCGGCGAGTTCACGTACGATCCGCATCCCGCGACCGCCCCCGCCCGCCGCCGCCTTCAGCAGCAGCGGCAGGTCGCCGGCTCCGGCCTTCTCCGTGTCGACGGGGGCGAGCAGCGGAACCCCGGCGGCGGCCATCAGCTCCTTGGCGCGGGTCTTGGACGCCATCAGCTCGATGGCCTCGGCCGGCGGCCCCACCCACACCGGTCCGGCGTCCCGCACGGCCCGGGCGAACGCGGCGTTCTCGGAGAGGAAGCCGTACCCGGGGTGGACGGCGTCGGCGCCTGCCGCGAGCGCGGCGCGTACGACGAGGTCGCCGCGCAGATAGGTGTCGGACGGAGCGGCGCCCGGCAGCCGTACGGCGGTGTCCGCCTCCCGTACGTGGAGCGCGTCGGCGTCCGCGTCGGAGTACACGGCGACGGTGGCGATGCCCAGCGCGCGGCAGGTGCGGAAGATCCGGCAGGCGATCTCGCCCCGGTTGGCCACCAGGAGCGATCGAATCATGGCTGGCATGAGGGAAAACTCTTTCCACTAGGGACTTTCGTCTGGATCAGGCCGGATCCCGCGAGCCCGGCGTGAACCGAACGAGAGGCCCTGGGGCACCGCGACCGTCAAGGGAGGAACCCCCGCGGCGAGCAGCCGCCTCCGCGAGAGCGGCGGCGGTCCGGCCGCAGCAGGCCTGCCTCACATCCGGAAGACTCCGAAGCCGCCACGGGTGCCTTCGACCGGGGCGGTGTGGATGGCGGACAGGCACATCCCGAGGACGGTCCTGGTGTCGCGCGGGTCGATGACCCCGTCGTCGTACAGCCGCCCGGACAGGAACATGGGCAGCGACTCGGACTCGATCTGCTGCTCCACCATCGCGCGCAGCCCGGCGTCCGCCTCGTCGTCGTAGGGCCGGCTCTTCGCGGCGGCGGAGGCGCGGGCGACGATGGACAGCACCCCGGCGAGCTGCTGCGGCCCCATCACGGCGGACTTGCTGCTGGGCCAGGCGAAGAGAAAGCGCGGGTCGTACGCCCGCCCGCACATGCCGTAGTGCCCGGCCCCGTACGAGGCGCCCATCAGCACGGACAGGTGCGGGACCCGGGAGTTCGACACCGCGTTGATCATCATCGCGCCGTGCTTGATGATGCCGCCCTGTTCGTACTCCTTGCCGACCATGTAGCCGGTGGTGTTGTGCAGGAAGAGCAGCGGAATGTCGCGCTGGTTGGCGAGCTGGATGAACTGCGCGGCCTTCTGCGACTCCTCGCTGAACAGCACGCCCTGTGCGTTGGCGACGATCCCGACGGGGTAGCCGTGCAGGGCGGCCCACCCGGTCACCAGGCTGGTCCCGTAGAGCGGTTTGAACGCGTCGAAGTCGGAGCCGTCGACGAGCCGGGCGATCACCTCGCGCGGGTCGAAGGGCACCTTCAGATCGCCGGGCACGATGCCGATCAGCTCGTCCTCGTCGTACTTCGGCGGTTCGGCGGGGCCCGGATCGGCGTGCGCCTTGCGCCAGTTGAGCCGGGCGACGATCCGGCGGGCCTGGCGCAGCGCGTCCTGCTCATCGACGGCGAAGTGGTCGGCGAGCCCGGAGGTGCGGGCGTGCATCTCGGCGCCGCCGAGCGATTCGTCGTCGCTCTCCTCGCCGGTCGCCATCTTCACCAGGGGCGGTCCGCCGAGGAAGACCTTGGACCGCTCCTTGATCATGACGGTGTGGTCGGACATGCCGGGGACGTACGCCCCGCCGGCGGTCGAGTTCCCGAAGACGACGGCCACGGTCGGGATGCCGGCCGCCGACAGCCGGGTGAGGTCGCGGAACAGGGCCCCGCCCGGGATGAAGATCTCCTTCTGCGAGGGGAGATCGGCGCCGCCGGATTCGACGAGGCTGATGCAGGGCAGCCGGTTGGCGAAGGCGATCTCGTTCGCCCGCAGGGCCTTCTTCAGGGTCCAGGGGTTGGAGGCGCCGCCGCGTACGGTCGGGTCGTTGGCGGTGATCAGGCACTCCACACCCGCCACCACCCCGATCCCGGTCACGAGCGAGGCGCCGACCGGGTACGCGGGGGCCTCGCTCCCCCAGGCGGCGAGCGGTGACAGCTCCAGGAACGGGGTGTCCTGGTCGATCAGCAGCTCGATCCGCTCGCGGGCCAGGAGTTTGCCGCGCGAGCGGTGCCGCTCGACGTACTTCTCCCCGCCGCCCGCCTGCGCCTTGGTGTGTTCGACGGCCAGCTCGTCGAGTTTCGTGAGCATGGCCGCGCGGTTCGCGGCGTATTCGGGGCTCTCGGTGTCGAGTGCGGTGGTCAGGACGGTCATGCGTTCGCCTCCGGTGCGTGGACGGCTTCCAGCAGCGCTACGGGGATGGGCAGGTGCCGGGAGCGCAGCCACTCCCCCACCGCCTTGGCCTGCGGATCGAACCGGTGCCGGGCGGCGACGCCCTCGCCGAGCAGCCCGTGGACCACGAAGTTCAGGGCGCGGAGGTTCGGCAGGACATGGCGTACGACGGTGAGACCGGCACACTCCGGCAGCAGCTCCCCGAACCGCTCGACGGTCAGTTCGTGGGCCAGCCACCGCCAGGCGTCGTCGCCGACGGCCCACACCCCCACGTTGGCGTCGCCGCCCTTGTCCCCGCTGCGGGCGCCCGCGACCCGGCCGAGCGGGGCGGTCCGGGTGGGGCCGGCGGGCAACGGCGCGGGCAGCGGGGGCTGTTCGACTTCCTGGAGGGGGCGGGTACGTGCGGGAGGTTCCTGCCGCACCCGCCGCCCGTCCGGGAGCACGGCCACGTGCGGGACCTCTCCGGCCGGTACGTACGTCGCCTCGAACACTCCGTACGGGGCGCCCTTTCCGGGCGGGGCGGTGACATGGAAGCCCGGGTAGCTGCCGAGCGCGAGCTCGACGGCGGCGCCGGAGACCGCGCGCCCGACGGCCTTTGGGTCCTGGTCGCGGACGACGAGCCGCAGCAGGGCGCTCGCGGTCTCCTCGGTGCCGGCATCGGCCCGGTCGGTGCGGGCCAGCTCCCAGCTCACCTGGCCGGGCCGGCTGCCGGACCGGATGAGGGCGTCCTCGAACTGGTCCTGCACCAGCGCCGCCTTGGCCTCGATGTCGAGCCCGGTGAGTACGAAGACGACCTCGTTGCGCCAGCCGCCGAGCCGGTTCAGCCCGACCTTGAGGGTGGCCGGCGGGGCCTCGCCGCGCACACCGGACATCCGTACCCGGTCGGGGCCTTCCTGGACCAGCCGTACGGTGTCGAGCCGGGCGGTGACGTCCGGTCCGGCGTACCGGGCGCCGCCGGTCTCGTACAGCAACTGGGCGGTGACGGTGCCGACATCGACGACGCCGCCCGTGCCGTCGTGCTTGGTGATGACGGACGAGCCGTCGGCGTGGATCTCGGCGACGGGGAAACCGGGCCGCCGCAGGTCGTGCCCCCGGAAGAACGCGTAGTTCCCGCCGGTGGCCTGGGTTCCGCACTCCAGTACGTGGCCGGCGACGACGGCCCCGGCGAGCGCGTCGTGGTCGCCGGGCCCCCAGCCGAAGCGGGCGGCGGCCGGCCCGGTGACGAGGGCGGCGTCGGTGACCCGCCCGGTGACGACGACATCGGCGCCCCCGGTGAGGCAGGCGGCGATACCGGCGCCGCCGAGGTAGGCGTTGGCGGTGAGGTACCCCTCGGGCACGGGGAGGCCGTCGCCCTCCACATGGGCGACGCGCACCGGCACACCCACCTTCCGGGCCAGCTCCCGTACGGCGTCGGCGAGTCCGGCCGGGTTGAGCCCGCCGGCATTGGTGACGATCTTCACCCCGCGCTCGTGGGCGAGCCCGAGGCCCTCTTCGAGCTGGCGCAGGAAGGTGGTGGCGTACCCGCGCGCGGGGTCCTCGATCCGGCTCCGGCCGAGGATGAGCATGGTCAGTTCGGCCAGGTAGTCCCCGGTGAGGACATCGAGGGGGCCGCCGGTGAGCATCTCGCGCACGGCGTCGAAGCGGTCGCCGTAGAACCCGGAGGCGTTGCCGATCCGCAGCGGCCCGGTCACCCGGCGTCCCCGCGGGGTGCGCGGCCCGGTCCGGCGGGCCCGGCGAAGGCCTGCGCGATGTCGAGCCACCGGTCGGCGTCGGGCCCGGTGGCCCGGACGGCGAGGTCGTCGCGGTGGGCGCGCTGGGTGACCAGCAGGCAGAAGTCGAGCAGCGGCCCGGTGACGCGCTGCGGCGCGTCCTGCGCCCCGAACGCGATCAACTCGCCGTCGGGTGCCTTCAGTTCGACCCGGAACTCCTCCTCGGGCGCCGCGATCCCCCGCACCAGGTAGGCGTAGTCCCTGGCCCGCACCCCGATCCGCGCGACGTGCCGCAGCCGGGCAGTGGGGGCCCTGGTGACGCCGAGGGCGTCGGCGATGTCCTGGCCGTGCGCCCAGGTCTCCATGATCCGGGCGGTGGCCATCGAGGCGACGCTCATCGGCGGCCCGTACCAGGGGATACGGACACCGGCCGGAGCGGACCGCAGCACCGCGTCGAGGCGCCCCCGCCCGTCCCGCCACCGCGCCAGGAGCGCCGCCGGATCCAACGCGGCCAGCTCCCCGGCGCCCCGGTCGACGAAGGATTCGGGTGCCTCCATGGCCCTGGCCACCTCCGCGGCGAAGGCGTCGGCATCGGTGGCGGCCAGCAGCGCGACCTCGTCGGTCCAGGTGAGATGGGCGATCTGATGCGCGATGCTCCAGCCGGGGGCAGGGGTCGGCGCGGCCCATTGCGCGGCGCTCAACTCCCCTACGAGTAGGTCGAGTTCCTGACTCTCTTCGCGCAGATCGTCGATCACAGCGGCAACATCGGGCACGGTGCGCTCCCCTCGGGGAAAGGCGGTGTGCCCAGGAGCATGGCAGCGGGCCCATAAACAAGCAAGCATGCTTGCATTATTTTCTGTCCCGCCACCGGGGCGTTGGCAGGCTGTGCGCCCCCACCGCGTCCGGCGGCAGCGTGCCGATGGCCTCGCACGGGCCCTGGCGCGGGCACGGACCCTGGCACGGGCACGGGCATGGGCCCTGGCGCGGGCACGAGCCCTGGCACGGGCACGGGCACGCCCGAGCGGAACACGTCACCTCTTTGCCGGCCTGTCCGGCATCCCCCGAGAACGCCCACCCGGCAGGACGTCACTGCACATCGGTGCGGCCCAGCCAGCTCGGCCGGACCGGCACCCCGTCCGCGTATCGCTCCACCGGCGGTGCCGAGGGCGGCGGCGGTGACGGCGGAGGCGGCGGCACCGTGGCCCCCGGCTCCGGCGCCGCCGGCTCCGGTTCGGCCGCGGGCGGGGGCGGGGGCGGCGCGGCGCTGTCGTCCAGCAGCTCCGCCACCGTGAACCGGGTGCTGAAGGACTGCCAGGCGCCGTCGATCACCAGAAGGAAGCCGTCGCCCTCGCGGAAGAGACGACGGCGCTTCGGGCTCCGGGGGTGCTCCGGCACATGGTTCCGGGCCCGCCGCTCCAGCTCCACCAGGGCGTCCTCACGTGTGCCCTCCAGGTGCGCCAGCACGTATGCCTCCGCGTGCTTGCGCTCCCCCACCCCCACGGTCGTCTCCATGACCAGTCCCCAGTTCGCCACGCGCCCCGCCCCTTCCCGTTCGGATCAGGAGCGCAAGCCTAGGAGGCGCGGCGGGCCGGTGGAGCGGCCGCGCGCAGCCGAGGGTGTGCGGCTCCGTTCCGGGCGGTGGACACGGGTCGGCGCGTCGGGTGTCCGGGGCAGCTGGTCGCGGAGTGCGGGCGGGACGCGGGCGGGCCCTCAGGCGTGGTCGCGGCGCTTCCCGACCCGTACCTGACTGCGCACCGCACCCATGCTCGCCCCGATGACCAGGGCGATGGCCAGGGCGTCCGTCGTGGAGAGGGCCTGGTCGAGGACGAGGAAGCCGGCGGTGGCCGCGATCGCCGGCTCCAGGCTCATCAGGATCGCGAAGGTGGGCGCGGGCAGACGGCGCAGCGCCATGAGTTCGAGGGTGTACGGGAGGACCGAGCTCAGCAGTGCCACCACCGCACCCAGCCCCAGCGTGGACGGGACCAGCAGTTTCGAGCCCGACTCCAGGACGCCGAGGGGCAACGAGAGCAGCGCGGCGACCACCAGCGCCAGGGCCAGGCCGTCCGCCTGGGGAAAGCGGCGGCCGGTGCGGGCGCTGAAGACGATGTACGTCGCCCACATGGCGCCCGCGCCCAGGGCATACGCGGCGCCCACCGGATCGAGACGGTCGAAGCCTCCCCCGCCCAGCAGCACGACCCCGCCCAGCGCGAGGCCCGCCCACACCAGGTTGATCAGGCGGCGGGAGGCGATCACCGAGAGGGCCAGCGGACCCAGCACCTCCAGGGTGACGGCCGCGCCCAGCGGGATCCGGTCGACGGCCTGGTAGAAGAGCGTGTTCATGCCGCCCATGGCCACCCCGAACGCGAGGACCGTGCCCCAGTCGGCGCGCGTGTAGCCGCGCAGCTTCGGGCGGCAGACGGCCATCAGGACGAGCGCGGCGACAGCCAGGCGCAGGGTGACCACCCCGAGCGCGCCGGCCCTCGGCATCAGCAGGACCGCGACCGCGGAGCCGAACTGGACGGAGAGCCCGCCCGCGACAACCAGCGCGACCGGGACGAATGCCGCCCCGCGGCCCCGGGGGCGTGCGGCGCCCGCCGCGTCCAGGGCGGGCACCGCCTCCGGTACGGCGACGGCCGCGGCCTGCTCCGCGACCGCCGTCCCTGCTGCGCTGTGCTGGTCGTTCACCTGCGGTGTTCCTCCCGGACCCGGACCCGGATCCCGATGACTGATGACTGATGGCTGACGGCTGACGGCTGATGCCGGACAACCGGCCGACAGTCGGCCGACGCCCGACAACCGGCAGATGCCTGACAACCGATACCGGCAGTGCATTTCAATGCACCACCCGATCGAAGATACTGCACCCTCGTGGTGCGTTCCCTCCCCTTACGGTAGGTATCTCCGCGTGGCATGTGAAATGCCTGCTGGGCTCCCGTTATGCTCCCGGCGCATGAGCCTGGAACCCAGCGACGACGGCCGCACCGGAAGCCCGTCGGGCCGCGGCTCCGGCCGCGGCATCGAGATCCGCCATCTGCGCGCCTTCCTCGCCGTCGCCGACGAGGGCAACGTCACCCGCGCCGCCGCCCGGCTCCGCCTCACCCAGCCCGCGGTCTCCCGTACGCTCGCCGCCCTGGAACAGCACCTCGGCATCCGGCTCGTCGACCGGTCGACCCACCATCTCGTCCTCACCCCCGAAGGCATCGCTTTCCGGGACAAGGCCGCCGCCGCGGTCGCCGCGTTCGACGAGGCGCTCGACTCCGGCGGGCCGCACCACTGGCCGCTGCGGCTCGGGCACGCCTGGTCCGCGTTCGGCCCGTACACCACGCCACTGCTCCGCCGCTGGCAGGAGCGGTACCCGCAGACCCCGCTCGAACTGCTGCGGATCGACGACCGTACCGCCGGGCTGACCCGCGGCGAGGTCGATGCCGCGCTGCTGCGGGGGCCCGTCGAGGCGCCGGGGCTCGTCACCGAGGTGCTGTTCGACGAGGACCGGGTGGCGGCGGTGGCCGCGGACGGGCCGCTCGCCGCCCGCGCCACGCTCCGTCTCGCCGATCTCGCGGGCGGCACCGTCGTCCTCAACACCGTGTCCGGCACCACCACCGTGGATCTGTGGCCGCCGGACGCGAGGCCCGCCGCGACGCTCACCGTCGCCAACACCGACGACTGGCTGGCCGCCATCGCGGCCGGGCGCGGCACCGGAGTCTCCGCCGCGTCCACCGCCGGCATGTACCCGCACTCCGGGGTCGCCTACCGCCCGCTCGTCGACGCCCCGACCGTCCCCGTCCTGCTCGCCCGGCGCGACGCCCCCGGCCATCCCGCGCTGCCGAAGCTCGCCGCACTGGCGCGCGAGGTCGTGGGGCAGGACACCACCGACGGCTGAGGAACTCCCGCACGGGGCCGGACGGGCGGGGGCGCCCCCGCCCGTCTCAGCTCACTCCTCGACCACCGAAAAGGCGGGGGCGGTTTCGGCGGGCAGCTCCAGTTTCACGCCGGTCGGCCGGCCGTCGGACCTGATCTCCAGGGGCGGTCCCAGCGGTAAGAAGAGCACATCCCATCCTCCATCGGCGTCCTCCGGCACCGCGTGCCCGTGGGGTCCCACCGGTCGGTTCCGCCCGGCGGCCCCACCGCCGTCGCTGTGCCCCAGGCGCGTCATGGTTCCCGTCGCCTCCGTCGCCGTCCGATGCCGTGCCCGGCAAGCCTGTAGACGTCACAGGTGCCTGTCAGCGCGACGTCCGGGGCCGCCCCTCCAACGGTCCTGAAGTACGAATCCAGGCTCGATCCGCCCTACATTCTCTACACGTCCATGCCCGCGCCGTGACCGACCGGAAGCCGAATGAACCCCATCGACAACACTGCCTGGGACGCCGCGCTGGAGCGGCTCCTGGACGACGTGTACACCTTCGCGATGACTGGGCCCCGACGGCACGACGACTGGGGACGGGATGTCCTGGACGTCCTGGACCGGTCGGTCACCGACCCCCGGGGCTGGCGGACGCTGGAGTGGCAGATCGACAAAGAGGGGCGGGAGAACATCCGTCCTTCCTATCCGTTCCTGCCGCTCACGGCCGAGCAGGTGCGCGCGTGGACGTATCCCGTCACGGCCTCTGCCGCCGCTGAGCTACTCGCCTCTCTGCCCCAGGAGTGGTTTTTCGAGGCCCGCCCCGTCCGGACACGCGCCGACCGGGACGATGTGCTGGCCGACGCCCGGTCGGTGCTCAGCCGGTTCGGTGCCGACGCCGACTTCCGTACCTCCTCCGACCTGGCCCGGACCTCCGCGTCGCCGGACTTCCTCGCCGGTGAACTCGCCGGCGGCCGCGCGTTCACCGACCACCTGATGGACCTCGGACTAATCGCCGTGAGCGCGGACGAGGTCGGGGTCTTCTGGTCGTTCAACGCGAACTGAGATCACGCACAGGGACCAGGAACAACCGTTCCCGGCGCCTTGGAGGAAAGTAACCATTGCTGACGCGATCCGCGACGCACCCCGACCGGGAGACCGCCCAACACGGCGGACGGCAACACGCTGGACAAGCATGTCGGCAAGACGGACGAACAGTTGGCGCATCCGGTACGACAGCAGCCGCAACCTACCGTTCACGGTCATGACGTCGATGCCCTACAAGCCTCAGCCGCCGAGAAAGGCCAGCACCACATGCCCGTCGACCAGAAGTCCTGGGAAGCCGCGGTACGCCACCTGTTCGAGGACGCGTACCCGTACGACGCCACAGGCCCGCGCCGCCACGAGAACTGGGTCCTCGACGTCCTCGCGCTGATGGCTCGGGTCCCGGACCCGCGGGGCTGGGCCGGTCTCGACGACGCAGCTCAGAACCCGGAGCGCGAGGCCTCCCCTACGTACCCCTTCGTCGTCCACCCCTCGGAGTACGTCGCGCAGCGCCTCGAGGAGATCGACCGGGACAGCGCCGAGAACCTGCTCCTGGCCATCACAGACGACAGGTGCACCCTGTCCAACCTGAGGCGCTTCACGGAGAGCAAGGAGGAGCTGCGGGCAATGGCGCGCACGATCCTCGCGCGTTACGGGGCCGGGGCCAGCTATCACACCAACGTCGACAGGCGCGGCCCCGTGCCCGGCACGCTCGACTTCACGACGTCGCACTGGGGGTACAGCCCACTGAGCGTCTACACGGAAGACTGCGGCCTGATCGTCGTCTCGGACACCGAGGTCGGCATGTTCTGGAACTTCTCCGACCTCTGAGCCGCACGCATACGGCGCCCGACCAGGCGATTTGAGAGGATTCCCCGTGCTCACCCGCTCCGCTTCCTATCCCGACCGGGAGACCGCCCAGTGGGCCACCCAGCAGGTGGTGACCGCCAACGAGCAGGCCATCCACCGCTGGCTCGCCCAGAACACCCGGGCCCGCCTCACCATCGAGGCCGCCTGGCCCTCCCGCGAAAAGCCCGTGGGCAGGGTCCAGCTCGCGGGCGACCTGCTGGCCGGGCGCGGGCCCGTCGATGTCCGCGCGGCACGCGTGGTGCTGCGCCGCGAGCCGTCGAGCCCCCACGGCTTCGTCGTCCACACGACCGTCCCGTTCTACCTGTAGAGGCCGCGCGCACATGTCCATGAAGCCCCTCGAACACGACCGCCGGTACGGCGAGCTGGACCAGGTGATGCGCGCGTACCTGGGGCAGCCGGCCGACGACACCCCGGAGCGGCGCAGTCGCGCACTGGACGCGTACCTCCGTCACACGTGGCATACCCGCCCCTCGGCCATCGCGGAGGCGGAGCGCCAGCTGCGCGAGTACAGCCGCAACCCTCCGGGCCACATCCGGCAAGAGCTCGGCGAGTTCTACTCGATCCCGGACACCGGAAAGCCGCAGCCGGACATCGGCGACTGGCTGATGGTGCTGGCCGACCACCTGAAAAAGAGCATCGAGGAGGGCGATATCCCGGAACCGTCGTCCCCGCAGACTCACTGGGAGTGGCACGCACGCTTCCCGGAAACCGCGCAACTGCTCGGCGGCTGGTTCTCCCAGGACATCGTCGACGAGTTCCCCGACCACGACGCCGCCGTCACCGACTACGCCACCACCACCCACCCCCAACTGGTCGCCCGCCTCGTGGGCGAACTCCACGAGTTGCTCGCCCTTCCCCTGGACGAAGGGGACTACGCCCTGGTGGCCGCCGAACTCGGCATGGAGGTCGGCCCGCCCGAACCGTTCTCCCACGGCGCCTGGTTCCAGTCGCTGGCGACGAAACTGTCCAGCATCTGATCCGGCCCCGGGCCGCCGAGTTCGCCTCACCATCAAGACCGCCTGGCCCTCCCGCGCGGGGTCGAACCGAGCCGCCTGTGTCGAGGTGGCGAAGGGGACGCAGGCGGTCCACGTCCGGGGCTCCAAGGACCAACTGAGCCCTGAACTCGCCCTCTCCCCCACCGCCTCCCCCACCGCGTGGGACGACTTCGTCTCCTACGCCGTCCAGGGCTGACCCTCACGCCCCCGCGCCGGACCCGTCCGGCGCGGGGGCGCTGCCGTTCACCGGGCAGGCGGCGTCCACGATGAGCTGGGGCAGGGCGCCGGGCTCCCCCTGCCGGTCAGGCGGATAGACCCCTTGATGTGAAAGTGACAGCTGTCGGCATGCTCGACACGTTCGGCCGCTTCGTACGGTCGCGCTGCCCGTGGCATGCCCGGCCCTCACTGCGCGACCCGGCCGGTCGGGCCGGTCAGGTCAGGCCGGTCAGGCCGGGTCGGTTTGGCGGCAGGGCCCGCACAGGCCGTCGCGGAACGCTTCGGGCCTTCCCGGGACGCGGCACTCGGTGCACTCGACCATCAGGCGGCGTACGGGAGTTCCCTGCGCAGCAGTGGCCGCGGCGGGCAGGCGGGGCGGGAGCTTGTCGCGGAGGCGGCGGCGGACGAAACCGAAGGGCGAGTCGACGGACGCGGGGAGCCCGGCGATGAGGGCGCGCGTCAGGTGGTCGGCGTCCGCACCACGCGCGAGCCACTCGGCAGCCGCCTGCTCCAGTGCCGCGCAGTCCGCGGCCGAGAGGGCCAGGCGGGAGTCGGTACGGCCGAGACGGGCCAGGACGAGGAAAGCGGGAGAGGGCCGGTCCGCGGTCGCCTTGAGCCCCGGCTGCGGCTGCGGCTCGGGCTGCGGCATCGGCTCTGGGGTGCGCTGCTGCGGCACTGTCGTGACGGGCGGGTGCGCCGGTACGGATGCGGATGGTTCGGACGCAGCGAGGCTGGCAGGAACCCACGGGGGCAGTGGCGCGGCTGCCTC
Organism: Streptomyces sp. NPDC015032; assembly: GCF_043080425.1. NCBI lineage: Bacteria > Bacillati > Actinomycetota > Actinomycetes > Kitasatosporales > Streptomycetaceae > Streptomyces > Streptomyces sp. NPDC015032. The sequence continues at coordinate 367,036 of NZ_JBIBVN010000004.1, forward strand.
CTGCGGCGCGGAGCCGCACTCCTCGGCGGTGAGGAAGGCGTCCCACCACTCGTTGTCACGGGCGGTCCGGGACCAGAAGGTGCGGGTGACCCAGCGGACCTGGCCATCCTCGCCGCTCAGGCACCGGACATGCCGCAGATGACCCGCCACCCCCAGAGCCCGCAAAGCGCTGCCGACGGCCATCTGCCCGTACAGCGGCTGGCTCCGGGCCAGCGACTTGATGTCCATCGCCGCACCCTCGGGCAGCGCGTCGACGTAACCGGCGATGTGCCGCTCGCGTTCGGGGAGCAGCGCGAAGTCGCCCTCGCGGGCCGGGCGTTGGTCCGGCACGGATCGCTTGCCGTAACCGGGATTGGCCTTCGGGTGGGAACGCGAGGATGCGGACGCACGCGGGGCAGGGCTAAGGTTTGAGACAGCCACGGGATCGCCTTTTGTTCGTTTCGATCTTGGGGTCAGGCCCCGGCCGGTGCTGAGAACACCGCGTCGGGGTCGTTACGTTCGGCACCGTAGACAGCCGCAGCTTCGCGCCGCAACTCGGTCACGATTAGTCATACTTGCTGGCCGTGACGGGTTGGGGAGGGTGGGGAGGTTTTCCCAACCCCCCTTCATTTACCTACCGGTTGTACGACATCGCTCGAATCCCGACGTCCGGATCCCGGCCCCCGAAGCCCGGAACTCAAGACCCGGCCCCAAGCCTCTCCCCGTACCCCCGAAAGAGTGAACAAGCCCTCCCCGGAGCTCGAAGCCCGGAGCTCGGAGCTCGAAGCCCGGGGCTCGGAGCTCGAAGCCCGGGGCTCGGAGCTCGAAAACCGGCTCCCGGAACCCGGGCTCCCGAAGCTCGGGCTCCGGCCGCCCCGCGCCTCAGCCGCGGGACGTACCCGGTTCCGGCGGCAGCCCCTCCGCCAGCACCTCCGCCAGATGCCGGGCCCGCACACCGCCCAGTTGCGCCAGCTGGGTCCGGCAGGAGAAGCCGTCCGCCAGGAACTCCGTGCCGGGCTCCGCGGCCCGTACCGAGGGCAGCAGGGTCTCCTCCGCGCAGGCCGCCGACACCTCCCAGTGGCCCCGCTCGAAGCCGAAGTTCCCGGCCAGTCCGCAGCAGCCGCCGCTCAGCTCGCCGGCCAGTCCGGCGCGTTCCCGCAGTCGGCGCTCCGCCGCGTCACCCAGGACCGCGTGCTGGTGGCAGTGGGTCTGGCCGGCGGCCGGGCGGTTCAGGCGGGGTGGCTGCCAGTCGGGGGCGTACTCCTCCAGGTACTGGGCCAGCGTCCGTACCGACGCCGCCAGTTCGGCGGCCCGTGGGTCGTCGGGGAGGAGTTCGGGCAGGTCCGTGCGGAGGGTCGCGGCGCAGCTCGGTTCGAGGACGACCAGCGGGTCGCCCAGGAGGAAGCCCATCCGGTCCAGGGTGCGGCGCATGACCTTGCGGGCCTTGTCCAGCTGGCCCGTGGATACGTAGGTGAGTCCGCAGCACAGTCCGCGGCCGGGCAGCAGTGTTCTCCGGCCCGCCGCCTCCAGGACCCGGACCGCCGCCCGCCCCACCTCGGGCGAGAGGTGGTTGGTGAAGGTGTCGGGCCAGAGGGTGACCACCTGGTCGTTGGAGACGATCGCGGTCCCCCTGCCCCGGTGCCGCCCGAACCACCGGGTGAACGTCTGCCGCGCCAGTACCGGGATCGTGCGCTGCGGGGCGATCCCGGCCAGCCGCTTGGCCAGGGCCGCCGCGGGGCCGATCCGGGCCAGGGCGTTCAGGACGGGTGCGAACGGGGCGGCCGCGCGCAGCCAGGTCGGCAGCCGTCCCATCGCGTAGTGGGCGGCCGGGCGCAGCCGCCCCCGGTAGTGGTGGTGCAGGAACTCCGCCTTGTACGTGGCCATGTCGACGCCCGCCGGGCAGTCGCTGCGGCAGCCCTTGCAGGACAGGCAGAGGTCGAGCGCGTCGCGCACCTCCGTCGACCGCCAGCCGTCCGTGATCACCTCACCCGCGAGCATCTCGTGCAGCAGCCGGGCCCGGCCGCGGGTGGAGTGGGCCTCCTCGCCGGTCGCCCGGAAGGACGGGCACATCACGCCCGGTCCCGCCGGTTCCGCCGTACGGCATGCGGCGACGCCGACGCATCTGCGCACCGCCGAGGAGAAGTCCCCGCCGTCGTGCGGGTAGCCGAACGTAACCTCCACCGGGCGCTTCGGCAGCACCTCGAAGCGGAGGTTCTCGTCGAGCCGGGCGGGGCGGGCGAGGATGCCGGGATTCATGCCGCCGTCCGGGTCCCAGATGTCCTTGAACCGGGAGAAGAGGGCGACCAGTTCGTCCCCGTACATACGCGGGAGCAGTTCGGCACGGGCCTGGCCGTCGCCGTGTTCCCCGCTCAGTGAGCCGCCGTGCGCGACGACCAGGTCCGCCAGCTCCCCGGAGAAGCGGCGGAAGCGGGCCACCCCTTCGGCGTTCAGCAGGTCGAAGTCGATCCGTACGTGGATGCAGCCGTCGCCGAAGTGCCCGTACGGGGTGCCGCGCAGACCGTGGGCGGCGAGCAGGGCCCGGAAGTCGCGGAGGTACGGGCCGAGACGGGCGGGCGGTACGGCGCAGTCCTCCCAGCCGGGCCAGGCCTCCGTGCCGTCCGGCATCCGGGTGGCGGTGCCCGCCGCGTTCTCGCGGATGCGCCACAGGGTCCGCTGCCCGGCCGGATCGGTGACGACCGCGCCGTCCAGCGCGTCCGCCTCCCGGAGGACCCGCTCGGCGTGGGCCCGCGCCTCGGCCGGGGTGGCGCCACCCGTCTCGACGAAGAGCCAGGCCGCGCCGCGCGGCAGCCCGGCCGGTTCCCGCACGAGGTCGGCGGCCATGCCCTCCACGGTCAGGGGGTGGTATGGGAGCAGGCCGGGGGCGGCTTCGGCGGCGGCGGACTCGTCCGCGTATCCGAGTACGGCGAGCGCGCGGGCCGCCGGTGCCTCGACCAGCCGTACGGTCGCCTCCGTCACCACACCGAGGGTGCCCTCGCTGCCGCAGAAGGCACGGACGAGGTCGGCTCCGCGTTCGGGCAGGAGGGCGTCCAGGGCGTATCCGGAGATGCGGCGCGGGAGCTCGGGAAATCCGGTCCGGAGGAGGGCCAGGTTCGCGCCGATGAGCTCGGGGAGGCCGGGGAGTGCGGCGAGTGCGGTGGGGAGTGCGGGAAGTTCTGTGGGGAGTGCGGGAAGTTCTGTGGGGGGTGCGGACTTCCGGCCCCGGACCGTCCGGCCCGCCCGGAGCGTGTCGCCGCCGTAGCGGGCCACGGTCAGGCCGTGCACGTTGTCGGCGGTGGTGCCCCACGCGACCGAGTGCGCGCCGCAGGAGTTGTTCCCGATCATGCCGCCCAGCGTGCAGCGGCTGTGCGTGGAGGGGTCCGGGCCGAAGGTGAGACCGTGCGGGGCGGCGGCGGCGCGCAGGTCGTCCAGGATCACGCCCGGCTGGACGACCGCGGTGCGCGACCCGGCATCCAGCTCGACGATCCTCCGCAGGTGGCGTGTGAGGTCGAGGACCACGCCGGTGCCGGTGGCCTGCCCGGCGATCGAGGTGCCTCCGCCGCGCGGGACCACGGGCACCTCGTGCCGACGGCAGACGGCGAGCGCGGCGGCCACGTCGTCGGCGTCGCGCGGGGTGACGACGCCGAGCGGTACGCGGCGATAGTTGGAGGCGTCCATCGTCGTCAACGCCCGTGCGGTGGAGTCGAATTCGACCTCTCCGCAGACCGCCGCGCGCAGGGCCTGTGCGAGTGCGTCGCGTTCCGTCGGTCTCTGATGTGCGGCCATGGGCCCAGGATGCCGTTTGATCCGGTCACTCGACGGCCCCGCGTCCCCGCGAGTCCCTCGAATACGTCAATACGCCGGAATACGTCGGACGCGTAGTCACATACGTGACAGAGAACGCCACAAGTTTTTCCCAAATCGCGCGTCAATTCTCATATAGTGACCACGACTTGGCTGGGAATCATCAGCTCCAGTTGCCGCGTTCACCCCCTCTGCACCGAACTGTCCCGATTCGCCCGTTCGTTCCGTCCGCCCCAAGGACTCCACTTGAGCCCCTCATCCCGGCCGACCGCACTGGCCCTGCTGATCTCACTGGCCATCACCGGTTCCCTGTGCCTGTGGGCGGTCGCCGCCGCCCCCGACTCGGCGCGGGCCATGGTGACCTGGGGGGCGGTCGCCGCCGCCGTGCTGCTGTCCGCCGCCGTGGCCACCGCCGTCCATGCCCGCGCCACCGCGAACCGGTTGCGCGCCCGTCTCACGGCGGAGACCCAGCGGTTCACCGGCGAGATCAGCCGGCTCGTGTCCTCCTCCGCGGCCGAGGGACAGCGGTTCACCGCCGAAACGGCCCGGATCAAGGCCACCGCCGAGGCCGAGACCGCGCGGATCTCCTCGCAGGCCGCCGCCGACGTCGCCCGGTTCACCGGCGAGGCCGAGCGGCTCACCGCCCGCGCGGCCCGCAGCGACACCGAGCGTTCCGCCGCGGTCGCCGCCTGCGCCAACGCCGCCGGCCGGATGCAGGCCCTGGCCACCAGCATGCTCGCCGACCTGCGCGAGATGGAGCACCGGCACGCCGCCGAGGACGTGCTCGGCGACCTGCTCCACCTGGACCACCGCACCGCCCAGGCGGGCCGGCTCGCCGACTCCATCGCCGTGCTGACCGGCGCCCGCTCCGGGCGGCGGTGGGCGAAGCCGATCGTGATGGAGTCGATCCTGCGCGGAGCGATGGGCCGGATCAGCGGCTACCAGCGAGTACGCCTCCACTCGACCACCGACGTCGCGGTCGCCGGCCACGCCGCCGAGGGCGTCATGCACGCACTCGCCGAACTCCTCGACAACGCCGCGAACTTCTCGCCGCCCACGGCAGAGGTCCATGTGTACGTCGAGGAGGTACCGGCCGGCATCGTCCTCACCGTCGAGGACAGCGGCCTGGTCATGAGCAATGTGCAGCTGCGCCGCGCCGAACGTGCGGTGTCGGCCGCCAACCAGGACCTGACGGGGCTCTCCGGCACCCGGCTCGGCCTCGCCGTCGTCGGCCGGCTGGCCCGTAAGCACGGTCTGACCGTGTCGTTCCGGCCATCCGCGCGCGGCGGCACGGGCGCCCTGATGATGCTTCCGCAGGAGCTCCTCACCCGGACCTCGACCCCGGCACCGGCCTCGGCCCCGGTGTCCGAGCCGAAGGCCGCCGAGCCCGTGCCCGCGCCCGCGCCGATGCCCGAGCCGGAGCCCACACACGGAACGGCCTCCGCAGCTCCCGCAGCCACCCCGGCCACCCCGGCCGCCGCAGCTCCCGCGGCCGACGTCCGGCATCCGCAGAACCCGGCACCGGCGGCCCCCTCGGACTCCTTCTCGGACTCCTTCTCCGAGACCACCCGCAACCTCCCCCGGTTCGGCGAGAGCGGGCTCCCCAAGCGCCCCCGCGGCCGCACCCTCGCCGCCGCCGAGGCCCGGGCCGGCGCCGGCTCCGGCGACGCCGAGACCTCCCGGCCCCGTACCGCCGACCCCAAGGAACAGGCAGCCCGCTTCAGCAGCTTCCGCCAGGCTGTCCGGCCCAATCCCCCGCACCCGGAAGAAGGCAACACCCGATGACCGCGACCACCGACGAGAAGCTCAACTGGCTGCTGGAGGGGCTCCTGGAGCGCACCCCCGGCACCCGCCATGCCCTCGTTCTGTCCAGGGACGGCCTCAAGCTGTGCCGTACCCCCGAGCTCTCCGTCGACCAGGCCGACCAACTGGCCGCGATATCGGCCGGGATCCAGAGCCTTTCGCAGGGCGCGTCCGTCGAGTTCGGTGACGGCACCGGCGGCGTACGGTCCGCGATGGCCGAGTTCTACGGCGGCGTGCTCTTCATCGTCGAGGCGGGCGCGGGCGCCCATCTCGCGGTCGTCGCCTCCGACGACGCCGACGTCGGCCTCATCGGCCACAACATGAGCGAACTCGTCGAGCAGCTCGGCGAGCATCTGAGTGCTCCGCCCCGCTCCCCCTCCGCCGCCGGGGCCGCCGCGGCCGTCGACAGGACAGCGAACGTATGACCCGCCCCCGTCCCGGCCGGGACGACGACCCGGACCGGCTGTACACCCTCACCGGTGGCCGCAGCCGGTCCGATTCGGACGCGTTCGACCTGGTGACGCTGGTGGTCTCCGAGTGCGAACCGGCCCCCGGCATGCAGTCGGAGCACGTCACGATCCTGCGGATGTGCCAACTGCCCACCGCGGTCGTGGAGATCGCGGCGGGCCTCGGCCTGCCCGTCAGCATCGTCCGGATCATGCTGTCCGATCTGCTGGACACCGGCCGGATCAGCGCTCGCCACCCCCGTACCGCCCGTGTCGCGGACCGGCTCCCCGACCCCGAGATCCTGGAACAGGTGCTCGTTGGACTCCGCAACCTCTGACCGTGCCGCCCTGCAGGCGACGGCCGACAACGGACTGAAGATCGTCGTCGTCGGCGGCTTCGGGGCCGGCAAGACCACCATGGTCCGTTCCGTCAGCGAGATCCGTCCGCTGAACACGGAAGAGACCATGACCCGCGCGGGCGAGGCCGTCGACCACCTCGACGGCGTGCACGCGAAGACGTCCACGACCGTCGCCTTCGACTTCGGCCGGATCTCGCTCGACGAACGCTCGGTGCTGTATCTCTTCGGTGCCCCCGGCCAGGAACGGTTCTGGTTCCTGTGGGACCGGCTGTTCTCCGGCACGCTCGGCGCCGTCGTCCTCGTCGACACCCGCCGGCTCGCCGACTCCTGGTACGCGATCGACCGCCTGGAGCACCACGGCACACCGTTCATCGTGGCGTGCAACGACTTCGGCGGCCCGCTCCACACCGAACAGCAGATACGGGAGGCGCTCGACCTCTCGGCCGACGTGCCCCTGGTGGAGTGCGACGCCCGGGACCGTTCGTCCAGCAAGTACGTACTGATCACGCTGGTCGAGTACCTGCACGCCCTCTCCCGGGGTGGCGCCGCCGCCCCGTCCGCCGCCCGTCCGGAGATCACGCCGGAGAAGACCCCGGAGCCCACCTCGTGACCCAGCCCCCGGCACCGCCCGCCGGCTGCCCCGTGTCCCAGGGCCGCGTGCCGCTCTCCGGCCCCCGGTTCCAGACCGAACCGACCCAGCTGTACCGGGAGATGCGCCGCGACCACGGGGCCGTGGCGCCCGTCGTCCTCGACGGCGACATACCCGCCTGGCTCGTGCTCGGCTACCGCGAGCTGCACCAGCTCACCGCCGACCCGGTGCTGTTCAGCCGCGACTCCGACCTGTGGAACCAGTGGGACCGCATCCCCGACGACTGGCCGCTGCTGCCGATGATCGGCCGCAAGCAGCCGTCGATCCTCTACACGGTCGGCCCCCGGCACACCGAGCGCGCCGCGATGATCAGCAACGCGCTGGAGTCCGTCGACCCGTTCGCGCTGAAGCAGTACGCGGAGGAGTTCGCCGACGGACTTGTCGACCGGTTCTGCTCCACGGGCGCGACCGAGATCATCACCGAGTACGCGATGCTGCTCCCCGCCCTCGTCCTGGCGAAGATGTACGGCTTCAGCAACACCATCGGCGCCGCGCTCGTCGGCTCCCTCAACGACATGATCGACGGCCGGGAACGGGCGCTGGCCGGGCAGCAGCACCTCGCCACCTCCATGTTCCAGCTGCTGGCCGACAAGCACGCCGAGCCCGGCGACGACGTCGCCTCGCGGATGATCGCCGACCGCGGCGGCTTCACCGACGAGGAGGTCGCGCAGGACCTGATGGTCATGATGGCCGCGGGCCACCAGCCGACCGCCGACTGGATCGGCAACTCGCTGCGGCTGATGCTCACCGACGACCGGTTCGCCGCCTCCCTCTCGGGCGGCCGGCACAGCGTCGCCGAGGCCATGAACGAGGTGCTCTGGGAGGACCCCCCGTCGCAGAACATCGCGGGCCGCTGGGCCTCGCGCGACACCCATCTCGGCGGGCGCCACATCCAGGCGGGCGACCTGCTGCTGCTGGGCATCGCCGCCGCCAACGCGGACCCGCAGGTCCGCACCGACGGCTCCGCGCTGACCGGCGGCAACAACGCGTTCCTCTCCTTCGGCCACGGCGAGCACCGCTGCCCGTTCCCGGCCCAGGAGACCGCCGAGGTCATCGCCCGCACCGGCATCGAGGTGCTCCTGGACCGGCTCCCGGACATCGACCTCGCCGTCCCCGCCGACCGGCTCACCCGGCGTCCGTCCCCGTGGCTGCGGGGTCTGACGGACCTGCCGGTGGTCTTCACGCCCACCCCCGCCCTCGGAACCGTCACCGCACCCGAAAGCAGACCTGTTACTGGAGGCCAGAGATGACCCGGATCGCCCTCGACCCCTTCGTCACCGACCTCGACGGCGAGAGCGCCCGGCTGCGGGCGGCGGGCCCGCTCGCCGAGGTGGAGCTGCCGGGCGGGGTGCACTGCTACGCGGTCACCCACCACGCGGAGGCGCGGCAGCTGCTCACCGACAGCCGGCTCGTGAAGGACATCGACGTCTGGGGCGCCTGGCAGCGCGGCGAGATCCCGATGGACTGGCCGCTGATCGGCCTCGCCAACCCGGGCCGCTCCATGCTCACGGTCGACGGCGAGGACCACCGCCGGCTGCGCACCCTGGTGGCGCAGGCACTGACCGTGAAGCGGGTGGGGCGGCTGCGGGCCGGCATCGAGGCACTGACCACGGCGCGCCTGGACCGGCTGGCCGCGCTGCCCAGGGGCGAGAAGGTCGACCTGAAGGCGGAGTTCGCGTACCCGCTGCCGATGAACGTGATCAGCGAACTGATGGGCGTGGACAGTGCGGAACACCCGCGGCTGAAGGAGCTCTTCGAAAAGTTCTTCTCGACGCAGACGCCGCCGGAGGAGGTCCCGCAGATGATGGCGGATCTCGGCACGCTCTTCACGAAGATCGTCGACACCAAGCGGGAGAACCCGGGCGACGACCTCACCAGCGCCCTGATCGCGGCCTCCGAGGACGACGACCACCTCACCGACGAGGAGATCGTCAACACCCTGCAGCTGATCATCGCGGCCGGTCACGAGACCACGATCAGCCTGATCGTCAACGCCGTCGCCGCGCTCCAGACCCACCCCGAACAGCGTGAGCAGGTGCTGAACGGCGAGGTGCCGTGGGAGAACGTGATCGAGGAGACGCTGCGCTGGAACACCCCCACGTCCCATGTCCTGATCCGGTTCGCCACGGAGGACATCGAGGTGGGCGACAAGGTCCTGCCGAAGGGCGAGGCGCTGATCGTCTCCTTCGGCGCGCTCGGCCGCGACGAGGCGCAGCACGGGCCGACGGCCGGGGACTTCGACGTCACCCGCTCCCCCAACCGCCACATCGCGTTCGGCCACGGCCCGCACGTCTGCCCGGGTGCGGCACTCTCCCGGCTGGAGGCGGGGGTGGCCCTGCCCGCGCTGTACGAGCGGTTCCCCGATCTGGAGCTCGCCGTCCCCGCGTCCGAACTGCGGAACAAGCCGATCGTCACCCAGAACGACCTGTACGACCTGCCGGTGGAACTGGGCTGAGCTGCGTCCCCGGCATGCCGTCCACGCACCGGAGCGGGTGTCTCATCCGACGGACACGGTCCTTCGCCGTGTCCGTGAGGTACTACGCTCCGGTCCGTGGCCGATATCCAGATTCCCGCTGACATCAAGCCCGCCGACGGACGCTTCGGCGCCGGTCCTTCCAAGGTGCGGACGGAGGCGCTCGACGCGCTGGCCGCCACCGGTACGTCTCTTCTCGGTACGTCCCATCGCCAGGCCCCGGTCAAGAACCTGGTCGGCGCGGTGCGTCAGGGCGTACGCGACCTCTTCTCCCTCCCCGAGGGATACGAGGTGATCCTGGGCAACGGCGGTTCCACCGCCTTCTGGGACATCGCGACGCACGGACTCATCGAGACGAAGTCCCAGCACCTCACCTTCGGCGAGTTCTCGTCGAAGTTCGCGAAGGCCGCCAAGCTCGCCCCGTGGCTGGCCGACCCGACCGTGATCGCCTCCGACCCGGGCACCCACCCGGACCCGCGCGCCGAGGCGGGCGTCGACGTGTACGCCTTCACGCACAACGAGACCTCGACCGGTGTCGCCGCGCCCGTCAAGCGCGTCGCGGGCGCCGACGAGGGCTCCCTGGTCCTGGTGGACGCCACCTCCGGCGCGGGCGGCCTGCCGGTCGACATCACCGAGTCGGACGTCTACTACTTCGCCCCGCAGAAGTCCTTCGCCTCCGACGGCGGCCTGTGGATCGCCGCCTTCTCCCCGGCGGCCCTGGAGCGCGCCGCGCGCATCCACGCCTCCGGCCGCCACATCCCGGAGTTCTTCAGCCTGCCCACGGCGATCGACAACTCCCTGAAGAACCAGACGTACAACACCCCGGCCCTGGCCACGCTGTTCCTCCTGAACGAGCAGCTGAACTGGCTGAACACCCAGGGCGGCCTGGACTTCTCGGTCCGCCGCACGGCCACCTCGGCGCGGAACCTGTACGGCTGGGCGGAGGAGTCCAAGTACGCGACTCCGTTCGTCACCGACCCGGCGAAGCGCTCGCAGGTCATCGGCACGATCGACTTCGCGGACGAGATCGACGCCTCGGCCGTCGCCAAGGCGCTGCGCGCCAACGGCATCGTCGACACCGAGCCGTACCGCAAGCTGGGCCGCAACCAGCTGCGCGTGGCGATGTTCCCGGCGATCGACCCGGCGGACATCCAGGCGCTGACGGCCTGCATCGACTACGTGATCGAGAAGCTGTAACACGTATCCGTACGAGAGGGACCCCGCGCCGTCGCGCGGGGTCCCTCGTCGGTCACTCGACCGGGTGGCGGAACGGCTTTCGGGCGTGGGCGACCGGTTCGTTCTACGATGATGATCTCGACATCACCCCTTCAGGAGGCCCGCAATGTCTGCAGCAGCAGTCGAGCCCCCCTGTGACGGCGAGCCGGAATCGCTGCTCGAGGCGGCCAACAGTCTCAGTGAACAGCTCACGGGTTACCGCGTCGAGATCATCGGAGGCGTCATCACCGTGACCCCACCCCCGGACGGCCCGCATGCAGATGCACTGACCACCATCATGGTTCCCTTCCTGGCCGCAGGCCTTCACGGCGAGGAGAGCAGAGTCCTTCAAGGAATCGGCCTGTGGCTCCCCGGCGGCCCCGAGGACTACGCCATCCCCGACCTGGCGATCGTCGACGCCGATCTCGACGAGCATCCGGCCGGGAACAACTGCTACGACCCCGCCGTCTTCCGCCTCGTCCTGGAGGTCACCTCCAGCAACTACAACAACGATCTGCGCAACAAGGTCGCCGCCTATGCCGAGGCCAAGATCCCGGTGTACGTGATCATCGACCGCAAGCACGGCCGGATGCACGTCCTGACGGAGCCCGTCAGCGGTGGGTACGACAGCCACCAGGTGTACGCCCCCGGGCAGACAGTCACGCTGCCCGATTCGATCGGCGCCCCGGTGACCCTCGATGTCGCCGAACTCATCCAGGCCGGCCGCCCCCGCGCCTGATCACCCGGCCGCCGCCACCAGGACCTCCCGGAGCCGGGTCACCCGCTCCGCCACTCCTCTTCCCCCGCGTCGTCCCACAGCTCGCGCAACTCGGAGGATTCGCCCATCACCCGGTCGAGCGCCCGCACCGCGAGGGGGCTCAGGTCCATCGAGCGAAACGGGTGGCGCGGGCGACGGACCGAGCCATCCCACGTCCACGCGTCACGCAAGCAGCAACCTTCAGAACCGCTCGACCTTCTCGCCGTCCGGCACCTGATAGCAGCCGGAGACGACCATCAGGCTCAGCTTCGGCGGGTTGTTCTTGGGCATCTGAACGATCTTGACGCTGTACTTCTTCTTGTCGTTGTCGGCCGTGAGGTTGATGTTCTTGTTCTTGCTTGTGTCCGGCCCGTAATCGACGACCTTCCAGCCGTGCTTGGGCAGCTCCGTCTTGAGCTGCTCCATCGCCTCGTCAAGGTCGCTCGCTGATGCCGGGTAGAAGCTCCATGGGTGGAAGATCTGGAAGTACTTCTCCCGGTCCTTGCCCGAGCACTCCGTGACTCCCGGACGGCTGTCGGACGCCTTCCCCTTGATGCCGATCAGATCGTAGAGTCCGCTGGAAACCTCCTCCATCTTGTCGGCGGCGGCGAGCGAGGTGCTGATGCCCGCGAGCGGGATGTCGTCGGAGTTGTTGGTGTCGGTCATGCTGCATCCAGTGAGGGTCGCGAGGGCGAGGGACAGGAGGAGCGCCGGGGCGCTCAGTTTGCTCTTCAAGTCGAGGGGCCTCGATGGGTCGGACCGGGACACAGGCCGGTCATGTCGTCGGGTACTTCGAGGGTCGGTCGTCGGACAGGCACCGACACCCCTACTTCACATGCGCCCAGTGGTCCGGCGGCGGCTTCAACTTCACTGAGTCACTATGGCCTGCCACAACCTGGCCCTGGTTCCACAGGCTGTCGGTTTTCTCTTTCCAGTAGTCGCTGTGGCCCTCGGTGTCCGTGGTCATCTGGTTGGCGCCGAAGCGTTCGTCGCTGGGGATGGTCCAGGGGCCGTCCCAGTCGGTTCCGCCATGCCCGAAGCGACCGATGTCCGGGACGGGATCCCCGTCGGCCTCCTGGTTCCAGACATGTCCCTTGGGCACGTCCAGTTGCTCGGCCTTGGGTACCTGAACACCGGGGCTGCCCGCAAGGATCACGTCGTCCGCGTTCAGGTCGCCCTGCCGGGCCGCGGAACCGATGAGGGTCGTGCCGTACGAGTGGCCGATCGCGGTGCGGTGCGGGTCCGAGTCGCCGGTGTGCGAAGCGTCGAGGCCGTCCATGAACCGGTTGAAGGCCGGGGCGCCATCGTTCGCGTAGTGGCTGAACGGCGAGTCCTTGACGATGTTCTGCGGGGCGTCGTACCCGAGCCAGGTGATCGTGGAGACCGACTTGCCGTCGGCCGCGTCGTTGGCCACATGCCAGACATTGACCATGCGGTCGATGTCCCCGTCAATGCCGCCCAGGTTCGACGTCGTACCCGGCACATACACCGCCTGATGATCAGCCGTGTCCGGATTCCCGTTGGCGACGATCGCCCGCCCATTGCCCTCGGGACTGAATCCCAGCAGATACGCCTCCGGCAGGCCCTTGACGCCTGTCGCGTCGAAACGGTCCTGGATGCTCTGCATACCCTTGAGGGACTTGTTGAGCTGCTCGTACCGGTCTCCGTACTTGTTGTGCCACGCCATCCATTCGTCGGTGTGCACCTTGGACGGGTAGTTACCTGCGGTGATCCACGTCCACTCGTTGGCCGGCGGCTTCGGGATGGAGTCCAGCTCTATCCGTAGCTCGCCCCGCTTCTCCTCGAGAACGACGCGATTCGCCTCGTCACGAACCGTGGAAGGCAGCCCGTCGAGCGCCCCCACGGCGTCGGGCCGGAGGGAGAGCCACGCCGCCTGTTCCTCCGAGCTGAGCCCGTTCCACCACGATGCGTTGTCCTTCGGACTGCCGTCCTTCGGGGGTTCCGGCAGGGAGTCGAGATAGCTCTTGCCCGCCTCGCGGACCCCGCCCATGTCCGACTGCGCGTCGGCCCAGTCCCGCTTGGAGACCGTCAGGTCGTCGTCGGCCTTCAGCGCGCGCAGCTTCGGCGCCCACTTCGCGTCCACATCCGTGGCTTCCTTCAACGCATCGGCGATCCGGTTCGCATACCCCACCGCCCTGCCGTAGTTCGGGTTCGGGTGGATGTTCGCTGCCTGGCGCTCCAGGGCATCGGACGTCGGGCCGCCCCCAGCGCTCCCGGTCACCGACCCGCTGTCAGCGATCTTCTCGTCGCCGGGCTTCTTGCCTGCCGGATAATTGACATCCTCCCCGCTCTGAAGGGCGGGGATTCCTGGCTCAGGCTGCCTGTGGGAGCGGCGCTCCCGGAGGTCTTACGCCCTCAACGCCAGCCGGGATGAGACCAGCCCGGATCAGCATCACGCGCGCGGAATTCTTGTCCCTGGGGGACACAGTTCCGCATGCTGTGCAGGTGTAGGTACGTTCCGAAAGAGGCAGTGCGTGCTTGGTTCTCGCTCCGCACGACGCGCAGTCCATGGTGGTGTGCGCGGGGTTGACGAGGCGGACGTCCCGCCCGTGCTTGCGGCCCATCTCGATCAGGGCCGTCTTCGTGGCGCCGATCGCGGCGTCTGCCGCTTTGCGGGCCATGGTGGTCTTCGCGAGGAACTTCGGCTTGAAGTCCTCGACAGCGATCACATCATGGTCGCGGACCACGCGCTTGGCCCACTTGCGGGCCGTGTCCTGCCGCTGCCGCGCCACCTTCTTGTGCAACTTCGCTGTCTGCTGCTGCGCCTTGCGGTAGCCCTTGGACGCGGCCTGCCCCTTCGCGGGGCGTCGGCGGGCCATCATCCGCTGGTAGTGGGCGAGCTTCTGCGCCGCGTTCTTCCCATGCCGGGCGTGCGGGAGGTCGTGTGCGTCGCTCGTGGTGGTGGCGGTTTCCTTGACGCCCCAGTCGATGCCGAGCACGGCGCCTGTCTCCGGGAGCGGCTGGGTCTCGGCGGCGACGACGAACGACGCGTACCAGTGGCCGACACTGTTCCGGTACACGCGCACCGAGGAGGGTGCGGACGGAAGTTCGCGGGACCACACCACTGTCAGGACGATGCCGCCCGCGAGGTGCAGGCGGCCATCCTTCAGGCGGAAGCCACGGGTGGTGTAGTTCAGTGTGGGCAGCGCCTCGCGCTTCTTCTTCACCCTCGGCATGCCCGCGCGCTGCCGGAACGGCAGTCGCTTCTCGATGTCCTTCAGCGCCTTCGTCCGGGACTTGGCGAAGTCCCGGATGGTCTGCTGCTGCGGAACCGAGGCGCCGTCCCGCAGCCAGAACATCGCGGCGCGTGCTTCGGTCAGCATCTTGTCGAGCTGGGCAGGGCCACACGTCAGCTTGTCGTCAGGGTGCACGCGGTTGTGGGCGTGGATCTGGCGGGACTTGGCAACGCACTCGTTCCAGACCCACCGGCATCGGCCCCACTCGGCTTCCAGCGCGGTGTGGGCGGTGGACGACACGCGAAGCCGGTAGGTGTACCGGGCATGCCCAGCACCCTCCGAAGTCTTCTGTAGTGTCTCCATGACACCACTCTACCACTACGCTTGAGGCATGGATGAGACAGCACGGATCACACTCCGACTCCCAAAAGACCTGCACGAACGCCTGGTTGAAGAGGCCCGCTCAGGTCGGCGGTCCCTCAATTCTGAGATCGTCCACCTGCTTGAGGTCGCCCTCAGCCCGGCGGACGGAGACGACCAATCGCCCTGACGGCGATTGCTCTATCCAGTGCCCCGCTACGCGGGAGCTTCGATTCCTCCCCGGCCTGAAGGCCGGGGCTTCCTCGAAGGGGACAAGGTGAACCGGCGGTCTGGCGTCCGTAACGGGCCCTCAGCTCGTCGGCGGACTCCGGGGCGCCTCCGGTGTACGTGTGCAGGGCCGGATCGCCGAGCACCACCGCCATCTCGTCCGCGTGCGCGATCCGCAGCGGCAGCGCGTCGAGCCGCTCGGTGGCAAAGGCCCGGGGCCCGTGGTTCGTCATAGGTGCCCGACCCTACGCACGCCGCCCCGCCCCCGGTTCAGCGGCTCAGTCGCTGGAACCGCCGCACCGCCAGCGGCAGGAACACCGCGGTCAGTACCAGTGGCCACACCACCGCCATCAGCAAGGCGTGTTCCTCCACCCAGGTGCCGCCGCCCGCCACCGGGTTGCCGAAGAGTTCGCGGGTTGCCGTGACGGTCGACGAGATCGGGTTCCAGGCGGCCGCGGTACCGAGCCAGCCCGGCATCAGGGAGGGCGCGACCAGGGCGCTGGAGATCATCGTGGCCGGGAACGCGATGGCGTACAGACCGCCCGCCGACTCCGCGTTCGGGACCAGGAGCCCCAGCCAGACGCCGACCCAGATCAGGCTGAACCGGAGCAGCAGAAGCAGTCCGAACGCGCCGACGGCGGCAGTCGGGCCGCCGTCCGCGCGCCAGCCGATCGCGAGGGCCGTCGCCGCGAGGATCGTCAGCTCGGCGCCGGCGACCAGCAGATCGGCGAGGCCGCGTCCGGCGGAGACCGCGGACGGTGCCATCGGCATGGAGCGGAACCGGTCGACGACGCCCTTGCCGACGTCGGTCACCATGGCCATGGCGGTGTTCATGAAACCCATGGCCATGGTTGTGGCGAACATGCCCGGCATCAGGAACTCCCGGTAGTCGCCGCCTCCGGGCACCTTCATGGCACTGCCGAAGACGTACCCGTACAGCAGCACGGAGAGGATCGGGAAGCCCAACTGCCAGATGATGGCCGTCGGCTGGCGCTGGTAGTGGGTGAGGCTGCGCCGGGTGACGTTCCAGCTGTCGACGAGCGCCCAGGGGAGCCGGCCGTGTGCGGGGACGGTCGCGTGCGGTTCGACGGCGGTCATGCCATCGCCTCCTCTTCGGGCGTCTGCGTACGGTGTCCGGTCAGGCCGAGGAACACGTCGTCGAGGCTCGGCCTGCGCAGTCCGATGTCCTCGACCTCGATGCGTTCGTCCTGGAGGGTGCGCGCGACCTCGGTGAGCGCGGCGACCCGGTCGGCGACCTGGGCGTGGACGCGGCGGGCCGCCTCGTCGGAGACGACCGGACCGGCGCCCGCGACCCGTTCCACGGCCTTGACGACCGCGGGCAGGTCGGCGGTCTCGCCCGCGACGACCTCGATCCGGTCTCTCCCCACCCGGTTCTTCAGCCCGTCCGGGGTGTCGTCGGCGATGGCCCGGCCCCGGTCGATGACGGTGATGTGCGAGGCGAGCCGGTCGGCCTCCTCCAGGTACTGGGTGGTGAGCAGCACCGTCGTACCGCCCGCCACCAACTCCCTCACGCTGTCCCACACTTCGCCCCGCCCACGCGGATCGAGCCCGGTCGTCGGCTCGTCCAGGAACAGCACCCGGGGTGCGAGGATCATCGAGGCCGCCAGGTCGAGGCGGCGCCGCATGCCGCCGCTGTATCCCTTGACCCCCTTGTCGGCGGCGTCGCGCAGATCGAACTGTTCCAGCAGTTCCGCGGCCCGCCGACGGGCCCGCGCGCCGCCCAGATGGAAGAGGCGCCCGAACATCTCCAGGTTCTGCCGCCCGGTCAGGATCTCGTCGACGGCTGCGTACTGCCCGGCGAGCCCGATCCTCGCGCGCACACGACGGGGTTCGCGCGCCACGTCCAGCCCGGCGACCTCGGCCCGGCCGCCGTCGAACCGCAGCAGCGTCGACAGGGCGCGTACGGCAGTGCTCTTGCCGGCCCCGTTGGGGCCGAGCAGCCCGTGCACGGTGCCCGGCCGGACGGCCAGATCGAACCCGTCGAGAGCCCTCCTCCCCCCGCCGCCCTTCCCGCCGCGCTTCTCTCCGCGCCGCTCTCCGTACTGCTTCACAATCCCTTCGGCACGTACGGCATATCCGCTCGCATCCATGGCAGAGCCCCCTTCACCCGCACTAATTGAGTACGCTGTACCCAAAAGAGAGTACACCGTACCCAATTCTTGTCCACAGGCTTACGCTGAGCCCATGACGAAGAGCGGTTCAGCGAGTGGGGCGGACGGAACGACGGCCGGCAGCGGCGATATCGCACGCAGCCTGGAACTTCTCTGGGGCACCGGCGACCGCCCCAGCCGCGGCCCCAGACCGGCCCTCACACTCGGCCGGATCGTCACCACCGCCGTGGCGATCGCCGACGCGGAGGGCCTGGCCGCGCTCTCGATGCGCCGGCTCTCCACCGATCTGGGCACCGGCACGATGTCGCTCTACCGGTACGTCCCCGGCAAGGCCGAGCTGCTCGACCTGATGCTCGACCACGTCCTGGGCGAGCTCCCTGCCGATGCCCCTGCCGATGCCCCGGCGGACGGACCGGCGGACGGACCGGCGGACTGGCGCGCCGCCCTCGACACCATGGCCCGCACCTACCTGGAGCAGCTGAGCCGCCACCCCTGGCTGCTCAAGATCAACCAGGCGCGTACGGTTCTCGGCCCCAGCGCGCTCCGGGGTCTCGAACTGGCCCTCGCCGGTATCAGGGGCATGGGTCTGACCGACCCGGAGCTGATCTCGACGATCATCACGGTGAACAGCTTCGTGGAGGGCATCGCCCGCACCAGGCTCCAGGCCACCGAGGCCGTGCAGCAAACCGGGCTGAGCGATGACGCCTTCTGGGATGACCAGCGCCCCTACCTGGAGCGGGCCATGAGCAGCGGCGACTACCCGCTGATGGCGGCGCTCTCCGAGGACGCGTTCAGCTACGACAACGACCACTTCGCGTTCGGCCTGCAACGGCTGCTCGACGGCTTCGAAGTGCTCGTCGAGCGGCGCGCCGGGGCGTGAAGCGGGGCGCGCGCCGCGCACCTGCGGAGGCCGGGCAACGGGGTCAAAGCCTGTCGGGTGACCTCTGATCGGGCGACAGGCTCTCAGCCGCGCTTGCGGCGCCGGTTCATCAGGACGAGTGCGCCCACGGCGACGAGCACCAGTGCTCCGACCAGAGTGCTGCCCTTCGTCTCGTTGCCGCTCCCGTCACCGGCGGAGGACGACGCACCGCCGCTGTCCTTCGACGGTGACCTGCCGTCACCACCGCCGCTGCCACGGTCGATGTCCACCCGCACCACGTCGCTCCGCTCCCCCTCCGTGCCGAACATCAGCGCCGAGCCGTCCGCCGTGTACGTCACCGACTCGGCCTGCCGCTGGAACGGTGCGCTGACCGCGTGGTCGGCGCCGAGCCTGCCGTTCTCGAAGACGTAGCCGCGGGCGCTGAAGTACGAGCGCAGCACCAGTTCCCTGCCGTCCGGCGAGAACGCCCCGTCCGTCACCCACGGCACCTCCCCCACCTTCCGGAAGACGTTGGTGGTGCCGGTGGAGAGCTTGGCGGGTCCCTCGTACAGTCCGCCGCCGTCCTCGTTCTTCGACGCGATGTAGACGCGCCCGGTCGTGGGGTGGACCATCAGCGCCTCGGCGTTGCGCGGGCCGTCCGCGTACTTCACGTCGAACTGGGTGGCGTCGACCGTCGCGTCCCGCAGCTGCTTCGGCTCCGGGAAGCGGTAGATCCAGACGTGGTCCCAGCTGCCGTTCCGGTTGTCGCCGATGTCACCGACGTACAGATTGCCGTCCGGCCCGAGCGAGATGGCCTCCACATCGCGCGGCCGGCCCACCCCTCGCATGGTGATCGTCGCGACGGTCTTCCCGGTGCGGGAGTCGACGGCGTAGACGTACGGTCCGTCGTCGCTGTCGTTGTGCGTCCAGTAGACGCCGGGGTGGACGCGGCTGGCGGCGAGGCCGCTGGACTCGGTGATCCGGGGGTCCTCGATCGTGAAGCTCCGATCGGCTCCGTCCCCGGCCGCCACGACGGGAGCCGCCCCGGCGACGAGGAGCAGCGCGGCGGCTCCGGACACAGTCAGGTACGAACGCATGACACAAGTGTCCATCGTCACGTCGCAGGCCGGAGGAGTGATCCGCGATGATGACGCCATGCGTTTCATGTTTGTCGGCGATTCCATGACAATCGGCCGCGCCGGCGACTTCACCTGGCGCTACCGGATGTGGCAGCACCTCGCTTCCGCCCCCGGCACCCCGTTCTCGATCGTCGGCCCGCGCAGCGAGCTGTACGACACCGGGGCGGACACCCCCGTCTCGCACGCGTACGGCGCACCGGACTTCCCCGCCGACGCCCGCGCCCATCTGGCCGGCTGGGGCGAGGGCTGGCTGCACATGGCCCCGTTGATCGCCGGCACGGTCGCCGAGCACCGCACGGACATCCTGCTCGTCTCACTCGGCCTGATAGACCTCGGGTTCTACACGGACAGTGGCCAGACCGCCCGGAACGCGAGGGCTTTCATCACGGCGGCCCGCACCGCGAACCCGCACGTCAAGATGGTGCTCCTGCCGGTGATACCGAACATACGGGCCGAGTCGGACGCCCCGTTCGCCGCCGAGTGCGACCGCTTCAACGAACTCCTGGCGAAGGCCGTCGCCGACCTCGACGCCCCGATGTCCCCGATCCTGCTGGCCTCCCGCCCGCCGGGATACGACATCCACCGGGACACGTACGACGGGACGCACCCCGGCCCCACCGGCGAACACAAGCTGGCGGCCGCGTTCGCCGACGCGATGCACCAGGCGTGGGGCCTGGGCGGCCCGTACACGCCCCGTCCGTAGTCGGCAGCGAGAGGCCGAGGAGACCGCCGGGGACCACCTGCGTCCGCCGCCCCCGGACCGGACCGGACTGCCGACGGACGGCGTCCCTGAAAACCCGCCCCTCCCACCGGCCCCCGGCCCGCCCGGCCCCGGCGTCTCACCGCCCCGAGGGCCGGGCCCGCACATGCATCCGCTCCCCCTGCGACCCGAACAGGCTGAGGAATTCGACCGGACCGGGCCCGGCGCTGGCCCACGCATGCGGCGTACGCGTGTCGAACTCGGCGACCTCACCGGCCGCGAGCACCAGATCGTGCTCGCCCAGCACCAGCCGCAGCCGCCCCGCCAGTACGTACACCCACTCGTACCCCTCGTGCACCCGCTGCTCCAGCGGACCCGTCGCCCCGCACCCACCGGGCAGGATCTGCTTGTACGCATGCAGCCCGCCGAGGTGCCGGGTCAGCGGCACGAAGGTCATGCCGTCCCGGCTGAAAGGGCGGAAGTGGATGCGCGGGTCGCCGGTGGCCGGGGCACCGACGAGTTCGTCCAGCTGCACCCCGTACGCCTTGGCCAGCGGCAGCAGCAGTTCGAGCGTGGGCTTGCGGCCGCCCGACTCCAGGCGCGAAAGGGTGCTGAGGGAGATCCCGGTCGTCTCGCTGAGCTGCGCCAGCGTCGTACCGCGTTCCTGGCGCAGGGCGCGCAGCCGTGGCCCGACGCCCGTCAGGACGGCCGAGATCTCGTCGTCCGTACCTGCCCCGGGCTCTCCGCGCTCTCCGTCTTCGTCCATCTCGCCATTATTCGCCGTCCCGGGTTGCCGTCCCGGCAACGGGGCGCGTCAGGACGGCAGGATCATGGCCAGCGAGAGCCGGGTGAGCTCATCGGTCAGCCACTCGGCGTCGACCTGCCGGGGCCGTCGGCCGTGGTGGGCCATCAGTTCGTCCACCGAGTGGTTCAGCACCGCGACGGTCACGGCGTGGTCGCTGGGCACCGCCTCGCCCCGTCGCACCGCGCGCTCGGCCTCGGAGGTCAGGAACTCGATCCACATCGCCCGCCAGGTCGCGAGGTGGTTGTCCACCTCGTGGCTCACCCCCAGCACCTCGACGAACGCCACCCTGGCCGCGCACCGGTCCACGGTGACGGCCTGCACGTAGGCGTCGAAGAGCAGCCGGACCCGTTCCGACGTGGGGCAGTCCTCCATCCCCTCGGCCATCAGGGCGTTCTCGGCGGCGCGCAGCCCATGGGTCGCCACCTCGTCGTAGATCGCCATCAGGAGCACCTCGCGCGAGACGAACTCCTGCTGGAAGACGTGGACGGGCACCTTCGCGTGCTCGCACAGGTCCTCGACGCTCGTCTGCGCGTACCCGTACGCGGCGAACAACTGGTTTCCGGCGCGCAGGAGTCGGTCCCGCGCCCCCGGCCCGTCCAGGGCCTGCCCCACCGCCCCGTTCCGCTGGTTCGCCACGACACCCACCATCGCTCCTCCTTAGTCGTCCGTACCGCCGCCACCCACTCTCCACGCTCGGCCCCGCCGGTGGGGCATCCGCCACGCACTCGACCACGCGTAGGAAGGCACCTTGGTCAAGTCCGAATGCGGCTCGAACCGTTGCTGCTACGGTGTGACTTTCTCGGCCCCGGACCGGTGCACGCGGAGAAGCGCGAGGAACCACGGGGAACCACGGAAAAACAGACCTCGGCGGCCCCGGATCCAGCCCCTTCGCACCGTTCTCCGGGCGCGCCCGCCCCCGGGCAACCCGTGCACGAGGAAGGGATGTCACCCGGTCGGCACGGGTCCCTCAGGCGCTCGCCCACGGCCTTCGGCGTTCTCCGTCGACGGGTGCCGAACCGCGGTGCGGCGCCGAGCGGATCTACGATCTCCCCTCCGGGAAAGGGGGTCCGCGTGGACCGCGACATACGCACGGTGGACGATGTACTCAGGCTCCTCGACAGCCTGTTCGCACGGGAGGCCGACCGGTGGACGGCCGACGGGGCACCCTGGTGGGATGCCTTCTACGCGGACCGGACGAAGCCGGTTCCGTTCTTCGCGGCGAAGCCCGACGAGAGTCTCGTCTCGTACCTGGACCGCGGCCTGATCGCCCCGGGCCGTGCCCTGGACCTGGGCTGCGGCCCGGGCCGCAACGCCCTCCACCTCGCCTCCCTGGGCTTCGAGGTCGACGCGGTGGACCTGTCCCCGGCGGCCATCGCCTGGGCCGAGGACCGCGCGCGGGAGACGGGGGCCGACGTGCGGTTCCACCGCGGTGACGTCTTCGCCCTCGCGGGGACGGAGCTGACCGGCCCGTACGACCTGATCCACGACTCCGGCTGCTTCCACCACCTGCCGCCACACCGTCGCATCAGCTACCTCGGGCTTCTCGACAACACCCTCGCCCCCGGTGGCCACTTCGCCCTCACCTGCTTCGCGGCCGGCGAGGCGGGCATGGGCTCCGAACTCCCCGACGCCTCCTTCTACGAACAGGCCGGCGGCCTCCACGGCGGCCTGGCCTACACACCGAAGTCGTTGCGCCGGATCTTCTCCGGTCTGACGGAAATCGAGCTGCGCCGCATGCGCGACGAGCCGTCCGGCTCCCCGCTCTTCGGCGAACCCTTCCTCTGGACGGCCCTGTTCCGGAAGGCGGCGGCCAAGGCCGACGAGCACCGTGGCCGGGAAGTGGCATCACCGGACGCCGCAGAGACGCCGGACGGCCGGTGACGCCGGGGCGTCACCGGCCGTGGCGCTGATCCTGTCAGGCCTTCTTGGTGCAGATCGTGTTGTACGGTCTGCCCGGACTCGGGAACAGGTCCATCGGGTTGTCCGTCCCGGCCGGACATTCCTTGGCCGTCTTCGTCAGGCCGAGCACCTTGCTCACCCCACTGCCCTTGCTGCCGCAGGCGACCTCCTTGGCCTGGTCGTCCACGCAGTCGCCCGTCACCAGCTGGCCGCCGCCCGCGCCCGCGTCACCGGGGTGGTCGCCGGAGAGGTTGCGGCCGCAGATGGTCTTGCTGGGGATGCCCGCGCTCGCGTCGCTGTTGCCGATCGAGACCTTCACCGAGATGATCGCGTCCGTCCCGGCCGGGCACTGGATGGAGTCGGAGAACAGGGCACCGTCCTTGATCACCAAAGCCTTGATCGTGGCCTTGGAATCGCCGCAGTCCATGGCCTGGTAGCCGTCCTTCGACGTGCTGTGGTCGGGCCCGGCGCAGTCGCCGACCTTCCAGTCCTTGGCCTCGTGGCTCCCTTCGTCGGCCTTCGGGCCGCAGGCCGTCACGGCCCCCAGGACGAGTACGAGCCCGAGCACCGCCTTCGAGCAGTCCAAGAGAGCCGTACGAGAACCGCGCCGCGTCGGGGAAACCGTGCCGCCGCCTCGGCTGCCGCCCTGGAATCGCGTGCTGCCGTTGACGCTCAATGCTGCTCCTTGAGTAAGTGAATGAGGTGGATGGGGTGGATGGGGTGTCGCCCGCATGGTGGCGCGCGCGTGAGGACGACCGGAACAAGCGCCGCGGTTCCCCGGACGGGCCGACCGGTTCATGACAGGTCGGCGCACGCACGAGCGGCGAACTCCCGTCGCCCGTAGGCGCTTTGGCGCTTCAGCGCAGCCGGGGCGGCGCCGCGAACGCGACGTCCGCGGCCTGCGCGACGACCTCCAGCTCGCTGCCGAGCGCCCATTCGGCGACCCGTGAGACCGCGGCGGCCGGGACCACGTCACTGATACCGGGTGCGGCCGGGATGTCGTGCGTCGCGTGGGCGTCGTGCGGCATGACGACCCGGTAGCCCAGCGCCAGCGCCGTGCGGGCGGTCGCCTGGACGCACATCTCGGACATCACGCCGCAGACGGCGAGCGCCCGCACCCCGGAACCGGTCAACAGGCCACCCAGCGACGTCCGGTGGAAACCGTCGTCCACCGTCTTGCGGATCACGACCTCCGTGGGACCGGCCTCGACCGGGTGGTGGAGCGCCCAGCCGGGCGTATGCGCCTCGTCGCCCGCCCCGGGCGCCCCGTCGTTCTGGATGTGCACGACGAGCGCCCCGTCCTTCCGCGCCCGTGAGATCAGGTCCGCCGTCCGGTCCACGAGCCGGTCCGCGTCGGGCACCGCCCGGTCACCGGAGACGGCACCGGCCTGGACATCCACGACGAGCAGGGCTTCCACGGGCAGGGCGCGACTGGTCATCCCGTCATCATGTCGGCCCGCACCGGGTGCTTCCACAGGGTTTTTCCACCAGGGCGGCCACGCGTTCCCGCCAGGGGATGCGGGAGAGCTGTTCCGCGTACGAAACTGCCCGGACGGCCCTCCCCTCGCTACCCTTCCGTGGCCGTCACCTCCAGAACCAGTTCGTGCAGCAGACCACCGTCCACGAACGGCACCTCGGCCGTGGGCAGTGAGCGCCAGTCGAGCGGCCAAGTCAGCCCGTTCAGCGCCGGCACGCCGACGAACGCCGCGCCCTGTCCGTAGCCCCCCATCAGCTGCGCCCCCGACGGCCACCGGTGCGCGCGGGCGCTTTGCGGCGCCAACAGGAAGTACATGCTGCGCTCCCCGACCCCCGACCGCACGATCGGGCCCGCCTGGAAGTCGGTGAACTGCATGATCTCGTACGCGACTTGCTCGCCGAGCACGCCGCTGATCCGCACCGCGTCGAAGTGAACGCCGACGTGCCGCAGGGCATGCCCGGAGGAGGGCACCCACGAGGGCGCCGGAGTGAGTGAACTTTTCCGTTCCATACGGAAAGCGTCCCCGCCGACACCTAGTGTGACCAGGGACACAGGATGTCCGTGCAGGGTTGTGTACGCAGGGGAGGGGTTGTGCGCTCAAGTGGTCGTGGCAGCAGCAACGTCGAAATGTTCGGCAGGATGCTGCGTTTCTTCCGCGAACGGGCCGGGCTCTCGCAGGAGGCCCTCGGCTCGAAGATCGGCTATTCCAAGTCTCAGGTGGCGATGGTCGAACGGGGGCAGAGGCCGCCCAAGGACGAGTTCATCGAGGAGGCGGACTGCGCTCTGGGTGCACAGGGTGCACTGAAGGCGGCGGGCGAGGAGGTGGCGTTCGGCTATCTCGCGTCCTGGTTCGAGCCGTTCGCCGAGGAAGAGCTCACCGCATCCGCCCGGCACGAGTACGAGACTCACGTCGCGCCCGGGATGTTGCAGACGGAGGAGTACACGCGCGCCGTCATGGGCAGCGGCTACCCACCCGTCGACGACGATGAGGTCGAGGGGCGGGTAGCGGCCCGCCTGGCGCGCCAGAAGCTCCTGTCCCGAAAGCCCGTGCCGGACATCGGCTTCGTCCTGGAACTCTCCGCTCTCACCCGCCCCATCGGGGGTCGTCGGGTGCACAAGGAGCAGCTCGACCACATTCTGGAGGTCGGGGCGCTGCGCCATGTACAGGTGCAGGTGATGTCACCACGTCGGCAGACTCATGCCGGTCTCAATGGTCCGTTCGTTCTGCTGGAGACCAAGGCACGGCGCCAACTCGCCTACCTCGAAGTCCAGGGCCACAACTTCCTCGTCAGCGAGCAACCGGCGCTGGGCAATCTGTTCGGGCAATATGGCATTCTGCGGGCGCAGGCCCTCAGCCCCGAAGAGTCCAGAGATGTGATCCAGGAAGTAGCGGAGAAACTATGAACACAGCTCTCCATTGGTTCAAGTCCAGCTACAGCGGCAGCGACAGCGGCAATTGCGTCGAGATCGCCGTCGCCTGGGCCAAGTCCAGCTACAGCGGTCCCGAAAGCGGCAACTGCGTGGAAGTCGCGGCCTGCCCCCACACCGTCCACGTCCGCGACTCCAAGGACCTGGCCGTCCCCGCCCTCGCTCTCTCCCCCGCCGCC
This sequence comes from Streptomyces sp. NPDC015032, assembly GCF_043080425.1. Classification (NCBI taxonomy): domain Bacteria; kingdom Bacillati; phylum Actinomycetota; class Actinomycetes; order Kitasatosporales; family Streptomycetaceae; genus Streptomyces; species Streptomyces sp. NPDC015032. The sequence continues at coordinate 392,921 of NZ_JBIBVN010000004.1, forward strand.
TGGGCGGACTTCCTCCCGTACGCCGCGCGGTAGGGCGGCCGCGACGCCCCGGCCGGCCCGCTCCTGACCGCTCAACGGGCGAGGCGCCCCAGCAGGGAACCGGCGGCGACGATGCCGGCCAGCGCCGCGACGGCGAGGACCGCGAAGTCGAGGGGCAGATGGGCGGGGGTGCCGATGAGGAGGCCGCGCAGGGCGTCGACCTGGTAGCTCAGCGGGTTGACCCTGCTGACGGCCTGGAGCCAGCCGGGCATCAGGGCGACCGGGTAGAGCGCGTTGGAGGCGAAGAAGAGCGGCATGGTGATGGCCTGGCCGATGCCCATCAGCCGGTCGCGGGTGAGGACGATCCCGGCGATCGTCATCGACAGACAGGAGAAGAACACCGAGGCGAACACGACCACCACCACGACGCCGAGCAGCCGCAGCGGATTCCACGTCATGCCCACGCCCAGCAGGGCGGCGATCAGCACCACGACCGCGGCCTGGATCACTGCCTTCACCCCGGCGGCGAAGGCCTTGCCCGTCACCAGGGCGGTACGGGGCGTGGGGGTGACCATGAGTTTGGTGAGGACACCGGAGTCCCGCTCCCAGATGATCATGATGCCGTAGAAGATCGCGATGAACATGGCGGACTGGGCGATGATGCCGGGCGCGAGGAAGTCGAGGTACGGGACGCCCCCGGTGGGAATGGCGTGGAGGCGGGAGAAGGTCTCGCCGAAGATCAGCAGCCAGAGGGCGGGCTGGACGGCGCGGGTGTAGATCTCGGTGCGGTCGTGGAGCAGCTTCTGGAGTTCGACCGCGCACATCGCGGCCACTCTCGCCGGTACGACGCGCCAGCCGGTGCGGGGCGGTGGCGGAGACAGCAGCAGCGCGAAGCGCCGGTCGGGCGGGCCGGACTCAGCGAAGACGGGATGCGGTGCGACGGGTACGGCGGACATCTCGGAACGCTCCCTTCCCTTCGTCGGAACCGGACCCGGAACCCGGGCCGGAGCCGGGGTCGTCCAGCCCCCTTCCGGAGTGGTGGCGGAAGACGTCCTCCAGGGAGGGCGGCGGTAGGCCCCTCTCGCCCGACTCCCGGCGGTGGGCGATGAGTTCGGCCTTCAGCTCGGCGGGGGTGCCGAGCGCGCGGAGCCTGCCGAGGTGCATCAGCGCGAGCCGGTCGCAGCGCTGGTCGGCCTCGTCCATGGAGTGCGTCGTGACCAGCACGGTCATGCCGGTGCCGGCCCGTATCTCGTTGATGCGGTCCCAGACGCCGTCCCGCGCGATCGGGTCGAGGCCGATGGTCGGCTCGTCCAGGATCATCAGCCGGGGCGCGCTGACCAGGGCCTGCGCGAGTTCGAGGCGGCGGACCATGCCGCCGGAGTACGTGACGGCGAGCCGGTGCGCGACCTCGCCGAGCCCGACCGCGTCCAGTGCCTGGGAGACCCGCGCGGCGCGCTGGCGGCGCGGCACGTCGAAGACGCGGGCGAAGAGCTGGACGTTCTCCCGGCCGGTCAGGTTCGCGTCGGCCGACAGCTGCTGCGGCACGTAGCCGAGCAGGCGCCGTACCGCCATCTTCTGCCGGGCCGCGTCGTGGCCGAACACCTCGATGACGCCGGGCGGCACGGGCAGGAGTGTGGTGATCGCGCGCAGGGTGGTGGTCTTGCCCGCGCCGTTGGGCCCCAGGAGACCGAACACCTCCCCCGGGCCGACCAGCAGGTCCAGGCCGTCGACGGCCTTCGTGTCGCCGAAGCTGTAGCTCAGGCCGGCGCAGTTGAGGGCGGGGACAGTCGGTGCGGTCACGCGGTCGGTCAGTGCGGTCACGTGGTCTCATCCCCTTCGCGCAGCGAGTCGGCTTCACGCAGCGAGTCGGCGAATCTGCGCAGGGCCGGGAGCGCCGCGTCGAGTGCCGCCCGGTCGTCGGCGCCGAGTCCGGCCAGGTGTTCGCGGAAGAGCGCCTCGCGACGGGTGTGCCAGTCGCGCAGCCTCCCGGCCCCGGCCGGGGTCGGGTACAGCAGCGCGGCACGCCCGTCCCCGGGGTCCTTCTCGCGTCGCAGCAGCCCTTCCGCGACGAGATGGTTGACCAGGGTGCTGACCGAGTTGGCCGCGAGGCAGAGGTCGTGCGCGGCGGCCGAGACCCGGATGCCGGGCTCGGCGGCGACGAGCCGGAGCAGTTCGGCGTGCGCGCCCCGCAGCCGCGGGCCGCTCAGTTCGCTCCACAGCCTTCGCCGGGCGAGCCGCTGGATTCGGGGCAGAAGTCCGGCGAGCTCATCGGAGAGACCAGCCGCCGCCATAGGCCCATTTTAGCTCTGTTTGCGAGGTATTGCGCATGCGCAATGTCAGGAAGGCGCAGGGGGCGAGGGGCGCGGTGTGCATGCGGAGTGCCAGGAAGGCGCAGGGGGGGTGCCTCTATGTCGTTCGTCAATCCCGCGCTGTCGGTTTTGGGGGTGTGGGTCCCGTTCATGGGGCGAGGGTGACGGTGGGTGTTCGGGA